>JAAZBW010000362.1 GCA_012513625.1 Actinomycetales bacterium
CCCGGTTGCCCACAGCGCCAGCGGCACGAGCAGTGCCACGAACATGACGGGCAGGCGGTCAATCACGAAGATCACCACGGTGAGCACAAGGATGGTCAGGGTGATGACGGCCGGAGTCATGGACCCAAGCATCCCGCGCGTCTGGCGTCCACGGCATCACCCGTGGCGGGTGGGTGCGTGGGTCACCCGGTGGGTGGTGCGCCGGACCGGGTTTACCCGCAACGGGTGATGCGTTTCCGGGGCGCGCTCACTACGTTCCCTCCAAGGACACTACTATGTGCCCGCCCTCAGCAACCCTGAGCAGGAGTTCCAACATGACCCACATTGCGCCCTATCCGCCATTCGCCCTTCCTGTTCGAGAGCTCCACGTGGCCGTGGCCGATTAGGCGCCCTCCTCGATCCAGGCGATCGCCCACCTCGTGTTCGAGGGCGAAGAGCCGCCCGCGCACCTCGGTTACAGCACTGACCGGGTGAAGGAACTCGGGTTCACCTCCAAGGTGGGCTCCACCCTGCAGCTGGTCACGCCCGAAGGACCCGTGGTGGTCCTCACCGGGGGAGGGCAGCGCGAGGAGGTTGACACTGCCCAGGTGCGCGACGCCGTCGCCGTGTTCGCGCGGGCCGTGCCGAAGCAGACCCACCTCGCGCTGGCCCTCCCGGCCCTGGATCTCGACGACGACGGCGTGGCTTCCGCCGCGCTGGAGGGTGCCGCTCTGGCTCGCTACGTCTACCGCATCGGTGAGGACGGCCCGGAGGCGAAGCTCGATCAGTTCGTGGTGGTTGCCGACTCCGCCCGGCACGAGGCCGTCCGCACGGGACTCGACCGCGGTGAGGTGCTGGTGCGGGCCACAAAGCTCGCTCGTGACCTCGCGGGCACTCCCGGCGGCATCCTCACGGCCACCCGGATCGGTGAGGTGGCCGAGGACGTGGGTGCGAAGACCGGACTCGAGGTGGAGATCTTCGTCGAGGACCAGCTGGTCGAGATGGGCTGCGGAGGCCTCCTCGGAGTGAACCTCGGAAGCGTGGAACCGCCCGTGATGGTCAAGCTTGTCTACCGTCCGGAGGGGGAGCCCACCGGGCGCCTCACGCTCGTGGGCAAGGGCATCATGTACGACGCTGGCGGCCTCGCCCTCAAGCCCGGTGACGAGGTGCACGCCACCATGAAGAACGACATGACGGGCGCGGCCGCGATCCTCGCGGCCATGACGGCACTCCGCGAGCTCGGCTGCACCGCGCAGGTGACCGGATACCTCATGTGCACGGACAACATGCCGGACGCCACCGCCCTCAAGATGGGGGACATCATCGTGATGCGCGGTGGGAAGACGGTGGAGGTCATCAACACGGACGCGGAGGGCCGCCTCGTGATGGCGGACGCGCTCGTGCTTGCCACCGAGGAACCGGTAGACGCGATCGTGGACATCGCCACGCTCACGGGTGCATGCCTGCGTACCTTCGGCACCGAGATCGCCGGGATCATCGGCAACAACGCCGGCGTGCTGGATCAGGTCAGGGCCGCAGCAGACCGGGTGGACGAGCCCGTCTGGGAGCTGCCGCTCGCCCGCCGCTACCGCAGGGAACTCAAGTCCGAGATCGCGGACCTGCGGAACATGGGCGGCATCAACGCGGGCTCGATCACGGCCGCTCTCTTCCTCGAGGAGTTCGTGGGGGACGTTCCGTGGGCGCACATTGATATCGCGGGGACGGCGCAGTCGCCCTCCGCGGAGAAGTGGCCCAACAAGGGCACCACCGGGTTTGGCACCCGCCTCCTCATCGACCTGGCCCTCAATTTCCGGGCCTGACCCGTATCGCAACCCCCTTACTGACACGAGGAGTACGAGATGGCCGAGAAGACCGTAGTCACTATTGACGAGGCGCCGAAGAGGGGCTTCCTCGACGTCATCGAACGAGTGGGTAACAAGGTGCCGCCTCCGGCGCTCATGTTCGCCTACCTGATCGCGTTCGTGATCATCCTCTCGTGGTTGCTGAATCTGCTCGGCGTCTCGATCACCGAGGAGATCGCGGTTCCGCGGGATGACAAGGAGATCCAGTACGACTACTTCGAGGACACCACCCAGCCCGGCATGATCAGCCCGGACAGTCCGTACGAGGACGATTGGGAGATCGTCGAGATGGACGTCCCGATCAAGTCGCTCCTCTCGACGGAGGGGCTCCGGTTCATCTTCTCCTCGTTCGTGAACAACTTCGCGGGCTTCAGCGTGGTGGCCGTGGTGTTCATCGCCATGATGGGCGCCGGCGTGGCCGAGGAGTCCGGCCTCCTCGGCTCCCTCATCCGCAAGATGGTGGGCGGCCTGCCCAACTGGGCGCTCAGCTTCGGCCTCATCTTCGTGGGAGTCCTCTCCTCGGTGGCCTCGGACGCGGGGTACCTGATCCTCATACCCCTCGCTGCCGCGGCGTTCGCCAGCGTGGGGAGGCATCCGCTCGCCGGGCTCGCGTCCGGCTTTGCCGGGGTGGCCGCGATCTTCATGGTGAACGTGATCTTCACCCCCACGGACGCCATGATCACCGAGATCGCGAACGAGGCGATCGCACTCGCGCCGGGGGACACCGAACCCCTCACCATCGTGGCGAATTACTTCTTCATGATCGCGATGTCCATCCTGATGGCCCTCCTGGCCGCGATCGTGACGGACAAGTTTGTGGAGCCGCGCCTCGGCAAGTGGGAGCCCGAGGAGGGCCAGCTCGGCCACAACCAGGCGGATGGTATCAGCCCGGAGGCGGACAAGCGTGGATCCCGGTTCGCACTGTTCGGTTTCCTTGCCGTGGTGGTGATCGTGTCCCTGCTGACCTTCATCCCGGGCGCCCCGCTGCGGCACCCCGAGACGGGGGACATCATCGGCAACACGCCGTTCATGGACTCGCTGCTCTTCATCATCATGCTGATGTTCCTCATCTCCGGGATCTGCTACGGAGTGGGCGCCCGCACCATGACGGGGAGCAAGGACGTCCTCGGAGCCATCACCAAGACCTTCGCCGGACTCGGCGGAATGGTGCTGATGCTGCTGATGATCGCCCAGTTCATCGCCTTCTTCAACTGGTCCAACATGCCCACGGTGATCGCGGGAGCGCTCGCGGGAGTGCTTGAGCAGGCGAACATCGGGGCCATCCCGCTACTGCTCCTGTTCATCATGGTGATCGTGCTGCTGGACTTCCTCATGCCGGGATCGCTGCCGAAATGGGCGATCTTCGCGCCGATCTTTGTGCCGCTGTTCATCCAGTTGGGGGTGGCGCCGCAGACGTTGCTCGCGGCCTACCGGGTGGCCGACTCACCGGTGAACGCGCTCACGCCGCTCATGGTGTACCTACCGTTCATCGTGACGATTGCGCAGCAGTACACGAAGAAGGCGGGGATCGGCACGGTGGTGGCGCTCATGCTGCCCCACAGCGTCTCGATCTTCGTGGTGTCCACGGTGCTGTTCATCCTGTGGTTCGCCCTCGGCATTCCGCTGGGACCGGGCTACCTGCCCGCAGTCTGAACCAGGCGGGTGGGAGCGGGTGTGATCCCCGCTCCCACCCGCTTTCCGTTGTCCCGGGGCGGGTCAGCTGGCGAGGCCCCGGAGGGTTCGAACCGCCACCGCGAGCGATGCGTGGGAGACGCCGTCCTCACCGAGATCGCGCTGCAGGTCACGCAGCCGGGCCATCCCGGAGGCATGCGCCCGGTCCCAGACCTCGAGGTCGCCGCGGGCGCTGGCGATTACCTCGTGGGTGAGCAGGTTGAGGGCGCTGTGCAGGTCCTCACGTAGGGCCACCCGGGCGAGCGAGTCCCACCTCTCCTCCCGGGGGAGTTCCCGCACCCGGCCGAGGAAGCGGTCCACTCCGAAGTGCACCTCCGCGGCATAGCGCACAGGCGCCACCTGGGCCGCGGTGTGCTCGGTTTGTTCGGCAAGCAGCACCGAGTCGAGGAGGGAGTACACCTCCACCAGGGTTGCGGAGCGTTCGGCGAGTGGCTCCGGAACCCCGGCATCGGTGAGTGCCTCCACGCGGGCGAGCATCTCCTCGAGTGCCGAGCCGCGCACGAACCGGCCCACCTGGGGCGCGAGCTCCGCCACAGAGGGCCAGAAGCGCCCGATCGCGCCCCGGATGTCGCCGCCCCAGGAGCGGTTCGCGAGGAACCACCGCACCGACTGGTCGAGCAGGCGGCGGAACTCGAGGTACAACCCGCTCAGCACCGCGGTGTCCACCACGTTGTCGAGCGACTCCACGTCCCGGACGAACGAGGGGAGGTCGAACACCTCCCGGCTCACCACGAATGCGCGGGCGATCTCGGCGGCCGAGGCCCCGGTCTCGTCTGCCGCCCGGTGCACGAATGTGATGCCGCCGCGGTCCACCATCGAGTTGGCCAGACGGGTGGCGACAATCTCCCGGCGCAGCCGGTGTGTGCGGATCTCCTCCGGGAATCGCTCGCGAAGCGGCGCGGGGAAGTACCGCTCCAGCTCGCCCGAGAACCACGGGTCGTCCGGCAGCTCAGAGTCGAGGAGGTCTGCCTTCAGCGCCAACTTCGTGTAGGCCACGAGCACCGCGAACTCGGGCGAGTTGAGTCCCTCGCCCCGCTCGCCGCGCTGCGTGAGCTCCTCATCGGAGGGGAGGAACTCGAGTTCCCGGTCCAGATCGCCCCGGCGCTCGAGGGACCGGATGAGGCGGATGTGCTCGCCAAGCATCGGTGCCTGCTGCGTGCGGGCGTTGCCAAGCAGCACATTCTGCTCGTAGTTGTGCCGCAATACCTGTTCGGCAACCTCGCCCGTCATCACCCCGAGCAGCTCGTTGCGATCGCCGGCGGCGAGCCGGCCGTTCTCGATGGCGGCGGCCAGCAGGATCTTGATGTTCACCTCGTAGTCCGAACTGTCCACTCCGGCCGAGTTGTCGATCGCGTCCGTGTTCAGGTGGACGCCGTGCCGTGCGGCCTCCACGCGTCCGAGCTGGCTGAGGCCCAGGTTGCCGCCCTCGCCCACCACCCGGCACCGGAGTTGCGCTCCGTCCACGCGGATGGCGTCGTTCGCCCGGTCGCCGATCTCGGGGTGGGTCTCTGAGGCGGCCTTCACGTAGGTGCCGATGCCCCCGTTCCAGAGCAGGTCCACGGGTGCGGAGAGCACCGCCCGAATCAGCTCGCTCGGCGTGAGGTGAGCCGCGTCGTCCGGCAGGGCGAGGCGGCGGCGCACCGACTCGCTCACGGGTATGGACTTGGCCGAACGCGGATAGACCCCGCCACCGTGGCTCAGTATCCGCTCGTCGTAGTCCGCCCACGAGGAACGGGAGAGTGCGAACAGTCGCTGGCGCTCGGCGAACGAGACGGCGGCGTCCGGGTCCGGATCGAGGAAGATGTGCCGGTGATCGAACGCGGCCACGAGCCGTATGTGGGGGGACAGGAGCATGCCGTTGCCGAACACGTCCCCGCTCATGTCCCCGATCCCAACCGCCGTGAACTCTTCCCGCTGCACATCGATACCGAGCTCGCGGAAGTGGTGCTGCACGGCGATCCACGCCCCGCGGGCGGTGATGCCCATCGCCTTGTGGTCGTATCCCGCAGAGCCGCCGGAGGCAAACGCGTCGCCCAGCCAGAAGCGATGCTCCGCGGACACCTCGTTCGCGAGGTCGGAGAACGCGGCGGTGCCCTTGTCCGCCGCCACCACGAGGTACGGGTCGTCGGAGTCGTGGCGCACCACCCGCTCCGGCGGAACCACGGCGCCGTCCACCAGGTTGTCCGTCACGGAGAGCATGGCGCCGATGAACTGCCGGTAGGCGGCTCGTCCGGCCGCGAGCCAGGCCTCCCGGCCCGTGACCGGGTCCAACGCGTTCTTCGCCACGAACCCGCCCTTCGCGCCTGCCGGCACGATGACCGCGTTCTTCACCACCTGCGCCTTCACGAGGCCGAGCACCTCGGTGCGGAAGTCCTCCCGCCGGTCGGACCACCGGAGCCCGCCCCGTGCCACCGCGCCGAAACGGAGGTGGACGCCCTCCACCCCCGGTCCGTACACCCAGATCTCGGCCGTGGGCAGGGGAGCGGGCAGGTCCGGTATCCGCTGCGGGTCCAGCTTGAACGCGAGCACCGCCCCGCCCGCGTCCCCGGACCACGACTGCTGGAAGTAGTTGGTTCGGTCCGTTCCGCGGATGATCGCGGTGAGTGCTCGGACGATCCGGTCCTGATCGAGGTTCGCCACGTCATCGAGCGCCGCGGAGATGTGGGCAGCCACGGATTCCTCGGTGCGGCCCTCCGGCACATCCTCGGCCCGGTCCGGATCGAAGCGCGCCTCGAACAGGTCCACGAGCAGGCGGGCCACGCCGGGGTTCACCCGAAGGGTGGTCACGATGTACTCGCGCGAGAACACGGCGCCCGTCTGCCGCAGGTAGGCGACCGCGGCGCGCAGGACCACCACCTGCTGCCAGGTGAGGCCGGCCAGCAGCACGAGCGCATTGAAGCCATCGTTCTCCGCGGCGCCCCGCCACACGGCGTGGAAGGCGTCCTCAAACCGGGCGGAGAAGTCCTGCTCACTGCTCGGCCAGAGGTGTCCCCAGCGGAGCTCCAGGCCGAAATCGGCGATGTGGATGGTGCTTCCATCCGTGGAGGTGAGGGTGTACGGCATCTGGTCCACCACGTCCACACCGAGCCCCTCGAGGACGGGGAGGATCTGCGAGAGCGCCAGGTCCTCCCGGTGGTAGAGGCGCAGCCTCCGCCCCCGGTGCGGGGCACCCGCGGGCCGGTGGAGACGCAGGGCGATCTCGCCATCAGCGAGGTGCTCCAGCCGGCCGATGTAGACGAGGTCCGTGGCCGCCTCGGCGGCGTCCACCTCCTCCTTGTAGCCCTCCGGCGCCCCGGGGCCGAAACGCGCGGCCAGCACGGCCGTGTCCGCGCCGAGGCGCTCCGCTGCATCAAGGAGGTCCTCCTGCCAGCTGCGCGCAGCCTCCGCCACGCGGCGCTCGAGCTCGGCGAGGTCCACCGTGGGAGCCCCGGGATCCGTGCGTGCCACGAAGTACAGTTGCGCGAGCGTGGCGTCCGTTACGCGCGTGGTGTGGCTGACGTCCGTGGCCCCGAACACCTCGCGCAGCACCGCCTCGATCCGGTCCCGCACCTCCGGCGCGTAGCGCTCCTGTTCGAGGTAGACGAGGCAGGTGGCAAACCTCCCGTAGTCGTCCGAACGGACGAACACCCGGGTCCGTGGCCGGTGGCGCAGGTGGACCACGGCAGTGGCCACCTCGCCCAGCCATTCCGCCGACGCCTGGAGCAACTCGTCCCGCGGCAACTCCTCGAGCGTGTACGTGAGCGCCTTGCCAAGGTTGCTCTCTGCGCCGTAGCCGGTGCGCTCGCGGATGGTGGCCACCTTCCGCGAGACGTACGGGATATCCGTCACCGGCCACACGGCCGCCGTGGGCGTGAACACGCCAATGAAGCGCAGCTCGCCGGTGGGCACCCCCGCCTCGTCCAGCACCTTCACCGCGACGTAGTCGAGCTGTTCGGCGCGAGAGACCGTGGAAGCGGAGTTGGCCTTGGTGAGGAGCAGCAGGCGCGGTTCGGCGGCCTTCTGCGCGGCAGCGGGCCGCAGGGTGCGCACCGAGCGGGTCTCTCCCGAGCGCAGCAGCCCGAGGCCGCTCTCCGGGATCGAGGAGAGCTCTGCTCCGTCTCCCGTGAGGTTGAATGTGTACTCCCGGTAGCCGAGGAACACGAACGGACCCGTGGTGAGCCACTCGAGGAAGTCCGCGGCATCCTCCACCTCGGCGAGGCCCGCCAGCGCGGGAGGGTTCTCTCGCAGGTGGGCCGCGATCCGCTCGGCCTGCCGGGTCATCGCCGCCCAGTCCTCGACGGCGGCGCGCACGTCCGCGACGATCCGCTCCAACGCCGCGCCCAGCCGGTCGCGGGCACCGGAGTCGGTGATCGGGTCGATCCGGAGGTGGATCCACGATTCCGTCAGCGTGCCGCCGGCCTCATCGTCGACGACGGCGAGCAGGCGTCCGTCGTCGTCTCGCCTGACCCGGGGTTGGGGGTGGACGAGGAGCCGGACCGGGTGGCCCTCCCGTCCCAGCTCGGCAAGGACGGAATCCACCAGGAACGGCATGTCATCGGTGATGATTTCGACGACGGTACCCACCGCCGTCGGGAGCCCGCCTGCGTCCGGACCGAGCACCCGGACGCAGGCCGAGCCGGGGGAGCGGTGACGGGCGGCGCCCAGGTGGGAGAGGGCCGTGGCGAGCAGTGCAGCCGGAGTCTCCGCACGGAGGTCCTCGCGCGGCACGTCCCGGTAGTAGATCCGGAGCAGGTCGAGGACGTCGAGGTCCGCGAGAGCCGTCACGGCGGGGCGAAGCGCGGGGGGCACGGGCTCGGCGGCGGCCGCTTCCAGCACACGGTCGTCACTCTTCATGGGGGACTCCCTTCCTCGAAACTGTCCCCACTGTGCACCAAGTTGCCCGGGGCGCGCCCCCCGGTGCGGCATTCGGACTGGCGGGCGGTCTCCGGCCTCCCCCTGCGTGAGAAGATGGAGCACATGGCATTTCGAGACATCCGCATCGTGGGAGACCCCGTGCTGCGCACGCCGTGCGCGCCCATCACCGAGTTCGATGCGCGCGTGAGGCAACTTGTGGAGGACCTGATCGAGACGGTGGACCATGAGGGCCGGGCAGGGCTCGCCGCCAACCAGATCGGAGTCTCACTCCGCGCGTTCTCCTGGAACATTGACGATGAGGTCGGCTACGTGCTGAACCCCGTGATTGTGGAGTCGTCGGAGGATGAGTACCAGGACGGGGACGAGGGCTGCCTCTCCGTCCCCGAGCTGTGGTTTCCCACGAAGCGCGCGTGGTACGCCCGCGTGGAGGGCGTGAACCTGGACGGGAGGCCGGTGGTGGTGGAGGGAGAGGGGCTCATGGCCCGC
>JAAZBW010000363.1 GCA_012513625.1 Actinomycetales bacterium
CGCCCGGCTTCGGTGACCGCCGCAAGGCCATGCTCCAGGACATGGCGATCCTCACCGGTGGCCAGGTGATCTCGGAGACCGTGGGTCTCAAGCTCGAGAACGCCGACCTCGACCTGCTCGGCCAGGCCCGCAAGGTCGTGGTCAGCAAGGACGAGACCACCATCGTGGAGGGCGCCGGAGACGCCGCGCAGATTGAGGGCCGGGTCAGCCAGATCCGCGCCGAGATCGAGCGTTCGGACTCGGAGTACGACCGCGAGAAGCTCCAGGAGCGCCTCGCCAAGCTGGCCGGCGGCGTGGCCGTCATCAAGGCCGGTGCGGCCACCGAGGTGGAGCTCAAGGAGCGCAAGCACCGCATTGAGGACGCCGTCCGCAACGCGAAGGCTGCCGTGGAGGAGGGCATCGTTGCCGGAGGTGGCGTTGCGCTGATCCAGGCCGCCAAGGAGGCCTTCGAGGAGCTCGTGCTCGAGGGTGACGAGGCCACCGGCGCGAACATCGTTCGCGTGGCCGTGGACGCCCCGCTCAAGCAGATCGCCGTGAACGCCGGCCTCGAGGGCGGCGTTGTGGTGGAGAAGGTTCGCAACCTGCCCGTGGGCCACGGCCTCAACGCCGCCACCGGCGTGTACGAGGACCTCATGGCTGCCGGCGTGGCGGACCCCGTCAAGGTGACCCGCTCCGCACTGCAGAACGCCGCCTCGATCGCGGCCCTGTTCCTCACCACCGAGGCCGTTGTGGCCGACAAGCCGGAGAAGGCCTCTGCGGCCCCGGCCGGTGGTGACGACATGGGCGGCATGTACTGATCCAACCGATCCGTCAGTTCTGACTGATCGACTGATCACTCCGCCGTGGGGCGGTCCGGTTCGCCGGGCCGCCCCACGCGGCTTTTCCAGCGGTTCAGCTCGAGAACATCCGGGCCGCCGCCGCCTCCGTGTCCGCGTACGTGGCTGCCGCGGCATCCAGCGCCTGCGAGATCTGCTGCAGGTTGGTTTCCACCTGTGCCTGCACCACCTGCCAGCGGCGCGCCAGCTCATCGAACGCGATGGATGCGCTCCCCGTCCACGTGGACCGCAGCGTGGCCAGGTGCCCCATCATCACCCCCACCTCCGACTGGATCGTGGCGCCCGTGGTGCGCGTCTTCAGCGCAGCGAGGCTGACCTCCTGCGAATCGACCGAATACTTCATCGTCCTGCTCCTCTCCAAGGGATCGTGAGGAGGACGCTACGAAAGGGCGCCGCGGGACCTACGGGCGTCGTCGGGAACCTGTGGAGAGACCCTCCCGAACGCGCGGTGTGGACGGACGACGGCGGCGCTCACCCTCCGTACGGAACCCGCCCACCCCCGCAGCAGCGGAGTGAGTGCAAGTCAGGCCGGGCCCGCGGGCCCCGCGTCCCCCCGGCCGTTGCGGTGACCTGCCCGGTTGGGCTTCTCCGTGGGCGCCCGATCCGGGCACGGCAGCTCCACGCGGACGGTGAGCCCCCCACCCTCCGTGGGCAGCGCGCGGGTGGTGCCGCCGTGTGCGGCCACGATGGCGGCAACGATCGCGAGCCCGAGCCCCGTGCCGCCCGACTCCCGCGAGCGTGACACGTCCGTGCGGAAGAACCGGCCAAACACGCGCTGCAGGTCCTGCGGGGCCACGCCCGCCCCGTGGTCCCGGACCTCGATCACGGCCGCGTCCCTCGAGTACCCCACCGCGAGTTCCACCGGAGTGCCGGCGGGCGTGTGCTGCACCACGTTGCCCATGAGGTTCGTGAGCACCTGCCGCAGCTGGTCCGAATCGGCCCGTGTGAGCACCGGCCCCACCTGCTCGTCCGAGAGTCCCACCACCGCCACGCGCCGGGAGGAATCGAGGGCGCGGAGGTCCGCCACCGCATCGCCCGCGAGCACCACCAGGTCCACCTCGTCCAGGTTCAGGGCCCGCTCCTCATCCAGCCGGGCGAGGGGGAGGAGATCGTTCACGAGGCCGGACATGCGCGTGGCCTCCGACTCGATCCGGCCCATCGCCCGCGGCAGTTCCTCCCCCGGGATCCCGCCGAGCCGGTACAGCTCGCCGTACCCCCGGACCGTGGCAAGGGGGGTACGCAGCTCGTGGGAGGCGTCGGAAACGAAGCGGCGCATGCGGCGCTCGGAGGCCTGACGGTGCGCGAACGAGCGCTCGATGTGGGCGAGCATCATGTTGAGGGAGCGGGCGAGCGAGCCCACCTCCGTGGTGGGAGGAAGGGCCTGGGGGACGCGCTGGGTGAGGTCACCGGCGGCGATCCGGCCGGCCACCACCTCGATCTGGCGGAGCGGACGCACCGCGCGCGTGACCACGAGGCTGCCGATCAGCGCGCCGAGCGTGATCACGAGCAGATCCACCATGAGCACGCGTTGCAGGAAGACGGACAGGGTGCTGTCCACCGAGCGCAGCGGGAGGCCGATCGTCATGATCCCGGTGGGCGCGGGCGAGCCGGGGGAGCGGGTGGCGATCGTGATCACGCGCCAGGGGGCGCCCTCCTCCGCGTTCGGCACGGTGGCCGGCTGCGGGTTCTCCCGGGTGGCAATCGGGTACTCGTACCCCTCGAGGCGGGGATACCCGTACAGCTCGTGCGTGGAGGGTGAGATCCACTCGCGCTGGCCGTAGGTGGCGTCCTGCAGGAAGAGGTAGTGGTCCGAGGGGAGTGGGCTGGACTCGGGATCGCCGCTGCGCACCTGCTCGAGCGCCACGGTGCCGATGGCCTGCGCGGTGGTGGCGAGCTGCTCGTCGATCTGCTGGATGAGCCGGCCCTGGAGGAACAGCACCATCGCGGCCGTGCCCGTGATGAGGCCGAAGGAGAGCAGGCCCACCACGGCGGCCGTCAATCGGCCCACCAGCGGAACCCTGCTCCACCACGCGTGAATCACTCGGTGGGCTCCCGGCGCAGGATGTAGCCCACCGTGCGGCGGGTGTGGATGAGCGGCTCGCGGCCGGGGGTGTCGATCTTGCGGCGGAGGTAGGAGATGTAGGACTCCACGATGTTGGGGTCCCCCATGAAGTCGTACTCCCAGACGTGGTCCAGGATCTGGGACTTGGAGACCACGCGCTCCGCGTTGATCACGAGGTAGCGCAGCAGCTTGAACTCGGTGGGCGCGAGCTGGATCAGCTGGCCGCCGCGGCGCACCTCGTAGGCGTCCTCGTTGATCTCGAGGTCTGCGTACCGCAGGATCGCGTCATCCTCCGCCTCGCCCTTGGTGCGGCGGAGCACCGCGCGGATGCGGGCCACCACCTCCTCCAGCGAGAACGGTTTGGTGATGTAGTCATCGCCGCCGGCCGTGAGGCCCTTGACCTTGTCCTGCGTATCGTCCCGCGCCGTGAGGAACACGACCGGCACAGGTCCCGCCACCGCGCGGATACGGCGTAGCGTGGTGTAGCCGTCCATGTCCGGCATCATCACGTCCAACACCACCAGGTCCGGACGGCGCGCGGTCACCTTCTTGATCGCATCATTTCCGCCACTCGCCGACTCCACATCAAAACCGGCAAACCTCAGCGAGGTGGCGAGCAGTTCACGGATATTCGGTTCGTCATCGACCACAAGGAGGCGCGCCTCCGGTTCGGCTTCCCTGTCCCTCATACCCCTGATTCTGCTGGGAAACACTGGGAAGTTGC
>JAAZBW010000024.1 GCA_012513625.1 Actinomycetales bacterium
ACCTCGGGATCGAGCCGGGTGGCCACGCCTCCCACGTGGGGAAGGCCCTCGAGGGGAAGCAGGGAGGATCCGAGCAGGTCCAGTGCGTAGACGCCCAACTCGTCGGGCCCGTGGGTGAGGGCGGCCGAGACGGCGATGGTTTGTAGCAGCGTGGTCTTCCCGGACTGCGGTCCGCCCACCACCACGTGGTTACCGCCTGCAGCGGTGAGGTCGAGCTCCCAGCGGCGCTGGTCCTGCCGGCCAGGATCGTCGAGGATGCCGATCGGGAGGCGCAGGGGCTCGCCGGCCGTGATGCGGAGTCCGGCGGGAGTGGCGTGGGGCGGCCCGTCGATCTGGGAGAGAGTCAACACGTCCGGCAGGGGCGGGAGCCAGATGGGTGCGACCGCCCGGGGGCGGAGTTGCAGCTGATCGAGGATCGTGGACATCACGGTCGGTGCGGTGGTGGTCTGCCGGCCCGGCCGTGCGGCCGCGGACTGCCCCTCTTCCGGGCGCTGTGAGGGGTACCGCACGCGGTACAGGGACGAGGTGCCGATCCTGGGGCGCCACTCCTCCACGGCCGCCGCCTCCGCCTCGGGGGCAGGCAGTTCGCCGGAGACGTAGCCTGCCCGGAAGCGAGAGTAGACCGTGGTGTCCACCTTGAGGTAGCCGTAGCCGGGTAGTGGCGGCAGGTGGAACGCGTCCGGGGTCTCGAGCACCGATCGGCTCTCACCCTCGGAGAGGGTGCGCAGGCCGAGGCGGTAGGAGAGGTACGTCTCGAGTCCCTGGAGCCGCCCGCCCTCGATCCGCTGCGAACTCAGGAGCAGGTGCACGCCGATCGAGCGGCCGATGCGCCCGATCTGTAGGAACAGGTCGATGAAGTCCGGACGTGCCGTCAGCAGTTCGCCGAACTCGTCGATGATCACCATGAGGTGGGGAAGCGGCTCCATCGCGCCGCCCTCCGCGAGCACCTCCTCCCGCCTCAGCCGGTAGCGCGTGATGTCGTTGATGTTGCCGGCGGCCCGCAGCGCCTCCTGGCGCCGGAGGATCTCGCCCTCGAGGGAGGTGTAGACGCGGTCCACCAGGGTGGCGTCGTCAGAGAGGTTCGTGATGAGTCCCGAGACCTGGGGGGCGTTGACGAACGGCGCGAACGTGGCGCCGCCCTTGTAGTCCACCAGCACCATGGCGAGGTCCTCCTGCCCGTGGGTGGCCAGCAGGCCGAGCACGAGGCTGCGCAGCAGTTCCGACTTCCCGGAACCGGTGGCCCCCACGCAGAGCCCGTGGGGACCCATGCCAAACTGGGCGGACTCCTTCAGGTCGAGGACCACCTGGCCCCCGCCGTCGTCCACGCCGATCGGGACCCGCAGGAAGGTGCTCTCCGTGTGCCGGGACCAGAGCCTGTCGAAGTCCACGCTCCGTATGTCCGGGATGCCCATCATCTCCGTGAACGCGGCCACTGCCCTCGTCTCGGAGTGTTCGAGGGACTCTTCGGAGAGTCGCAGGGGCGAGAGTTCGCGGGCGAGCGTCTCGGCCTCCTCCACGGTGAACGGGTCGAGGGAGAACTCGATGCGGTCCGGGAGCCCCTCGTCGCTCGTGTAGTGCTCGTGGATCCAGGTTTCAGGGCCGGACTGCGTGAAGCGGATACGGATGGATTCCGGCTCCCGCAGCCGGTTTGCCACGAGGTGCAGTACGGTGACCCCGAGGTCGGCGAGTGAGAAGCGCGGGTCCGGGCTCTCGATGAATCCGGGGGCGCCGTCGCGGGCGTCGACCACGAGGAGCAGCCGTGCGAATGCCCGGGCGGCCGTACCGGCGTTGCCCGAGCGGGCCACCTCGGCCGCCCGCGACGTGCGCGATTCGAGCTCCCGGTGGACGAGCGCCTGCAGTGCCTCGAGGGTGGGGGCGATCCGGAGGGCGCCCTCCGCCCGCGCCCCTCGCGAGGCGTGGGGCAGCCACTGCGCCCACTCCCACTCGGCGGCCCGGGCCTCCGGCGCGACGAGCCCCACCTGGAGGTCCTCCGGGGAATTGAGGGCCGTGGCCCCGGCGAGCACCGCCCGGGCGAGCCTCCCGCCGTCGGGCCCGACGACGGACACGTGACCCACGCGGTCGAGCGAGACGGCCACGGGCACGTCGGCCGCAACGGAGAAGCGGCGGGCCACGAGCCGGGCCTCGGCCATCATGAACTCGTCCTCGATCTTGGAGGGGTCCTCGGTTGCCCGGACCTCAATCCGGCGGATCGGCCGGGCGCCGGCTCCCACCCGCACGGTGAGGAAGTCCGTGTTGCCGCGGCGCCGCTCCCACAGGCGGGCGTCATCGTGGATGAGGCCCGTGAGGTGAGGGGGCGGCGGGTAGGTGCCGCCAGCCGAGGTGCGGAACTCGTCCTCGCTCATGCGGAGCTGGCGGCGCGTCTTCTCCAGGTAGTCGAGGTAGCGGGAGCGCTGCGCCCTGCGCTGCCTCTCGGCCTTCCCGCGGTTGGAGACGAACATGATGACGGCACCCACCACCATCACGATCATGAGGATGGCTCCGAAGGCCGCGAAGACGGAACCGCGCATCGTCATCATGAGGGTCATCGCGCCGGCGGAACCCACGAGCGGGATCAGGGCGATGGCGTTGCCCCCGCCCTGTTCGGCGTCCGGCAGCGCGGCCGGCTCCTGGAGCAGGGTGTCCTCCGGGAACGTGAGGGCCGGGGTGATACGCGCGGGGCGGTGGACGAGTCGGACACTCACCGGAGACCTCCTGCTGTCATCGAGGTGTCGATCGACTCCGCCATGAGCTGGGTGAAGGAGCGGAGGGTGCCCACGGCGAGGAAGTCCGGGCGTACCTGCCGGTTCGCGGCGAGGTGTGGGTCCCACGGGATGCCGACGCTTCTGATCCCCTGTTTCCGGACCACCCCCGCCTCCCAGGCGAGGTCGGCCCGGTTCGTCCGCACCGTCTGGGCGAGGCAGACCACCAGCCGATCGGGGGCCACCCGGCCAGTGGACATGAGGTTCGTGAAGGCCACCTCCACAGCATGCATTCCCTCCCGCGAGCTGTCACCCACGAGCAGGACCGCATCCGCGGAACCGACCAAGGAGAGTGCCGAACCGCTGGGGGCCGTCCCGCCGTCCACCACGGTGGCGCCGAAGTACTGCGGGAACAGGCGGGCGAGGCGTGCGACCGCGAGGCCCCGGGCCTCCTGCTGGTGCGCCACCGCCCACGCGTTCGGGGCGATCTGGTCCATGAGGGCCGCCACCTCGTCCGCGTTCTCGGCGCGTCCCGCCTCGATCTCGGCGAGCACCTGCTCGGCCGCACGGCGCGGCGGGCACGCGGTCCTGCCCGCCACCGGAGTGGGGTCCGTGGCGATGGCGAGGAGTGCGAGGCGTTCCCGGCGCACCCGTGAGAGCAGCAGGGTGAGCGCGGTGGCGGTGGTGGTCACGCCCGCGCGGGGATGGGCGCCGAGGAGCACGATCCGGCGGCCCGTGGTGAGGGGGCGCTGTGCCCGGGAGGTGGAGTCCACGATGGGGCCCACCACAGTGTCCGCGCGGAACATGCCGGAGAGCGCTTCCCCGAGCACACGCAGCGGCCGGGGTCCGGGCGGCTCGGCCGGTAGGAGCGGCGCGGGCCGGCCGGAGGGCACGGGGGCGGACGCTCCCGCAGCGGAGCCGGTGGCGCGGTGGCGGAGCGCCTCGATCGCGGTGAGGGGCGCGCCCGGCCCGGTTCCGACCTCCGGGTTCCAGACCGGTGACTCGGGCGCGCTCGCTCGTGAACCTGGCGGCGGGGACGGGGAGTGGGCCATGTCAGCCGAGGAGTCCGAGGAGCAGCGAGTAGGTCCCGAACATCCCCACCGCGAGTGGGATCGTCACCACCAGCGCGAGCGTCTCGATGGTGTTCCCGAACTGGCGGAGTTGCGCCTCGATGTGCTCGGGGACCCGGGCGTGCGCCGCCACCAGCAGGGCCACCGCGAGCGTGAGGAGGGCGGCGAGCGAAACCCAGTGAACGCCGTCGGGAAGGGGGGTGAGCCCACTTCCGAGCGCGGCGAGGGCCGCGAGCGGTACAGCCCACAGCGCGAGCTTTTCCGGGGCGAGCGGGAACGGGCGCTGCCGGAGCGCAGCGCCCACGGTGAGGGCGGCGGCGAGACCGAGGGCCCACGCGTTGACGGCAGGGTCGAGCAGCATCTGGGCCACACACACCGCGGTGGTGAGGCCGAGCACGGTGACGGCACCCGCGAGTACGTCGTGGGCACGGACCACGAGCTGCTCCGCCGTGGCGCGCGCGATCTCGGTGGCGGTGCGCTGGGCGGAGAAGACGCCCGAGGCTCCGAGCGCGATCTGCGGCATGATGCCGACGACCAGGAGGCAGGCCGTGCCGAGGATCCCTCCAGCGAGGAAGGCGGAGTTCGAGACGGCGAGGAGCGCGAACCAGGCGCCCGCCACCACGATCAGGGAGGCGAGGGCGGCTATCCACCGAGTGGGCCGCGCCGAGGTGCCGATGGCAGCGAGGAGGCCGATGACGAGGGGCCACAGCCAGGGGAGGGGGATGCCCTCCGCCACGAATGTGCTGACGAGGCCGAGCGCCACGCCACAGCCGGCGAGGACGCGGCCCGCCGGCCGGGAGCCCAGCCACGCGAACACCGAGCCGAGGAGGACGAGCCCGAGGGCTGCACCCACCACCGCCCAGCCGTAGCCGAGCTGGGAGACCTGGAAGAACGGCAGGAGCGCGAGCGCGAACGCGAGGCCCGCCACGAGGGAGAGGCCCTGCCTCCGCACGGGTCCACTCCAGCGGCCGGCCACCGGGGTGGCCTCCGCCGCTTCCGAGATGTCGAACACCGTGGGGGAGGGCGGGGTGGTCTCGAGGCGTGTGAGCTGCAGGATGGTCCCGTCCGTGACGCCCTCCTGCGCGAGGCTCGAGGAGGGGCGGAGCGGGCCGCCGGTGAGGCGGGTGAGGGCGTGGTTCTGGCGGATGTCCTCACCGAGCACCTGTGCCAACTGGGGCATCACCAGGTCCAGGGGCGCGTGGGAGGGGATCACCACGTCTGCGTTCCTGCCGGTTCCCAGCACCGAGATCCGCGTGAACCTGCTCTCGTTCTCGCTCACGCGTTCTCCTCCAGGGGCGGCAGCATGCCGGGGTTGGTCAGCCCGTCGGCGGGTGCGGGTGCCAGCGTCGTTGCAGCCGATCCCTGAGGCGGGGACCACCCCTCGACGCCCGGTCCCGGGTTGGCGGGAGGGCCCGCCTCCGGGGGGCTCGTCACTGCGGGCTGCTGGTACGTGACGCGGCTCGCCTGCCACTCGCGCAGCTTCTCCATCACCCACCCGCCGATCACGCAGCCGGCGGCGATGAGGGCGGCCAGCGAGAGGCTCACGATGAACGTGCCGGTCCTACGCTGGTAGCGGCGCTTCAGGCGGTCCTCCCCGAACAGGAGCGCTCCCTCAACCCGGGTCTGGCCGAGGCGGACGGAGTCGATGAGCTGCGCATCGTAGTTGTAGCTCATGGGCGCCTCCTCCTACGGTCCACCGAGACACTCAAGCAGGGTGGGGCCCCGCGTTGCAAGGATACGTGTGCCGGGCGACCAGCTGGCCGCCACCGCGGCGCCCGAACGGACCACCGCCACGGCGCTCAGCGGGAGCCTCGACCGCGGCGCGCACAGGACCACTGCCACGGCGCACGGTTCACCACACTGTCGCGGACGGCAGGGTGACCGGCGGCGCCCCGTGGGGGACAATGGGGGGCCGCCCGAAGGAAGGAAGCCCGTGACAGAGGACCGTTCTGTGCCGAACCGCACCCCCGAGAGCCGGCCGGGCCGCGGCCAGGAGCTCGAGCAGCAGGTGATCTCGCTCGCCTCCAAGAACGATCGCCTGGCGGAGGCCCTCACCTCGGCCCGGCAGCGGATCGTGGACCTCCAGGGCCAGCTCGACCAGGTGATGCGGGCCCCCGGCACGTACGGCACCTTCCTCTCCGCCTACCTGGAGGACCGGGAGGCGGATGTGATGCTGGCCGGCCGCAAGATGCGCCTCGCCGTGGCTGCCACGCTGCCACTCGGGGCCGTGCGGCCCGGCCAGGAGGTGCGGCTGAACGAGCAGCTGGCCGTGGTGGCAGCGGCCGGCTACGAGGCGGTGGGGGACGTGGCGGTGGTCCGCGAGATCCTCGACGGCGACCGCGTCCTCGCTGCCATCCGTGCGGACGATGAGCGGGTTCTCCGGCTCGCCGGCCCGCTCCTCGGCACGCACCTCCGGCTGGGAGACGCCGTGGTGGCGGACCTACGCACCGGCTTTGCCACGGACCTCGTGCAGCGCAGCGAGATCGAGGACCTCATCCTCGAGGAGCAGCCGGACACGCAGTACGCGGACATCGGCGGACTCGATCTCCAGATCGAGCAGATCCGGGACGCGATCGAGCTGCCGTTCACCCACCCGGAGCTCTACCGCGAGCACGGACTCCGCCCCCCGAAGGGGGTCCTCCTCTACGGGCCACCCGGAACCGGCAAGACCCTCATCGCCCGTGCGGTGGCGCACTCGCTCGCCCAGCTCGCGGGAGGCGAGAACGGCACCAGCTACTTCCTCAACATCAAGGGCCCCAAGCTGCTCAACAAGTTCGTGGGCGAGACAGAGCGGCAGATCCGCGTGATCTTCGCGCGTGCCCGCGAGCGTGCCTCCTCGGGCGTGCCCGTGATCGTCTTCTTCGATGAGATGGAGTCCCTCTTCCGGATCCGGGGCGCGGGAGTCTCCTCGGACGTGGAGACCACGATCGTGCCGCAGCTCCTCGCCGAGATCGACGGCGTGGAGACGCTCGACAACGTGGTGGTGATCGGTGCTTCCAACCGGGAGGACATGATCGATCCCGCGATCCTGCGCCCCGGCCGCCTCGACCTGAAGATCCGCATCGACCGCCCGGACGCGAGGGGCGCTGTGGAGATTTTCTCCAAGTACCTCACGGAGGACCTGCCGCTGCATCCGGCGGAGGTGGGGGCCCACGGGGGTGACCGCGCCGCTGCCGTGCGCTCCATGATCGAGGCCGCAGTGGAGCGGCTCTACTCCACGGGGGACGCGAACCGGTACCTCGAGCTCACCTACGCGGACGGCACCCGCGAGGTGCTCTTCGTGAAGGACTTCGTCTCCGGCGCCCTCATCGCGAACGTGGTGGACCGCGCCAAGAAGTCCGCCATCAAGGACCTCCTCGCCACCGGCGAGCGCGGCATCTCCCGCCGCCACGTGCTCGGGGCGCTCGAGCAGGAGTTGCGCGAGTCCGAGGACCTGCGTTCCTCCACGGACCCGGACCAGTGGTCCCGCATCACCGGTCGGCGGGGTGGGCGCATCACGCACCTTCGCGTGCTGCGGTCCGACGACGACGCCCACGCCTCCGTCGTCGACTCGCCCTCTCCTCGCGTGGGTGGCTCGGAGTCCGCCGCGCGGGCGGCGCAGGGAATCGTGGATGTGGAGTTGCCGGAGGGAGTGCTGTGAGGCGGGCGCTCGGGATCGAGACCGAGTACGGGGTCCTCGCGCCCGGCCGACCCGAGGCGAACCCGATCGAGTTGTCCACTGCCATCGTGCGCGGCTACGCCGCGATGGTGCCGCATGCGCCCTGGGACTACGCCGGGGAGGATCCGCTCTCGGACGCGCGCGGCTTCCGGCTGGACCGTGGCCAGGCTCACCCCAGCCAGCTCACGGACGAACCGGGCGCGGCAGGATTCGATGGGCTCGACCTGCGCGAACTCGACCACACCATGCTGCGCGGCGGCGCCGCGAATGCGGTCCTCACGAACGGGGCACGGCTCTACGTGGACCACGCCCACCCCGAATACTCCTCGCCGGAGGTGACGGATCCCCGCCACATCGTGGTGTGGGACCGCGCGGGGGACGAGATCATGCGCGAGGCGATGGCGGCCGTGGCCCGAACGGGCGAGGAGATCGTCATCTACAAGAACAACGTGGACGGCAAGGGCGCCTCCTACGGCACGCACGAGAACTACCTCGTGGACCGGGAGGTGCCGTTCGGGGACATCGCGAGCTACCTCACCCCGTTCTTCGTGACCCGGCCACTCTTCTCCGGATCCGGCCGCGTGGGGATCGGACAACGCAGCGAGGAGCCCGGATTCCAGCTCTCCCAGCGGGCGGACTACCTCGAGAACGACATCGGCCTCGAGACCACGTTCAACCGGCCGATCATCAACACCCGGGATGAGCCGCACACGGACCCGGCCCGCTACCGGCGGCTCCACGTGATCGTGGGTGACGCCAACACGTTCGATGTGGCGAACTACCTCAAGTTCGCCACCACCTCCCTCGTCCTCGGGCTGCTGGAGGACGGGGTGGCTCCCCTCGATCTGGATGCGCTCACGCTCACCGCGCCCGTGGTTGACGCGTGGGGAGTCTCTCGCGAGCCGTTCGCGCATGTGCTGTCCACGCAGGGCTCCGGCGCCCGGCGCGCCCTGGATGTGCAGCGGACGTATCTGGACCTCGTGGCCCGGCATGCCGGGCAGACGGGGCGCAACGCCGAGGTGGCGGAGGTCCTCGAACTGTGGGCCCACGTGCTTGACGGCCTGGCGAGCGACCCGCTCACGGTGGCGGACTGCGTGGAATGGGTGGCGAAGAAGCAGGTACTCGAGGGGCTCCGCGCCCGCACCCACACGGGCTGGGATGACCCGCGCCTTGCGGCCCTCGACCTCCAGTGGGCAGACCTGCGGCCGGAGCGCTCCGTGGTCGGGCGGCTCGAGGCGGCCGGGCGGGTGCGGCGCCTCGTGAGCCAGGACGAGGTGGCGGCCGCTGTGCGGCAGCCACCCGAAGGAACGCGTGCATGGTTCCGCGGCTCCGTGATCGCTGCCTATCCGGGCGGTGTGGCAGCCGCAGGCTGGTCCTCGGTGGTGCTCGACTCGCCGCGCCGGGGCCGCCTGTTGCGCGTTCCGCTGACCGACCAGTTCGCGGGCTCGAAGGAGCGGGCGGGTAGCCTCGTGGGGAACGAGAACGAGACGGTAGACGATCTGCTCGACGCCCTCCGCGGGCGAGAGCAGCGCTGACGGCCCGCGCGGCCAGAGCACGGAGGAGACATGTCCCAGCAGGAGTTTGCGTCGAGCTCTCGACGTGAGAGCGATCCGGCGCCCGAGGCCCCGATCCCCGCCGCCCCCCTCGTGAGTACCCAGGGTGTGGACGACCTGCTCGACGAGATCGACTCGATCCTCGAAACCAACGCCGAGAGCTTCGTCCAGGGATTCGTCCAGAAGGGCGGCGAGTGACCTACCCGAGGAGGATCTGGGGGCTCGAGACCGAGTACGGCATCACCTGCGCCTCCCTCACGGGCGGACTGCCCCCCATGGACGCCGACGACGCGGCGCGCCTGCTGTTCCAACCCGTGGTGCGGATGGGGCGCTCCTCGAACGCATTCTGCGCGAACGGCGGACGTCTCTACCTCGATGTGGGGTCCCACCCCGAGTACGCCACGGCCGAGTGCGACCGCCTCTCGGACCTCCTCGCCCAGGACCGCGCCGGCGTGAACATGCTAGCGGGGCTCGCCGAGACGGCCAACGAGCAGCTGGAGGAGGAGGGCGTCCCGGGACGGATCCACCTGTTCCGCAACAACCTCGATACTTCCGGGAACTCGTTCGGCTGCCACGAGAACTACCTCGTGCGGCGGCGGCCCGATTACAGGGCGTTCGTCCAGAGCCTCGTTCCCTACTTCGTGACCCGCCAGATCCTGGTGGGTGCCGGGAACCTGCGGAGTGTGGGTTCCCGCCTCACTCTCGACTTCTCCCAGCGCTCGGGGCAGGTGTGGGACGCGCTCAGCTCCGCCACCACACGCTCCCGCCCCATCGTCAACACACGGGACGAGCCCCACGCGGATGTCGACCTCTACCGGCGCATGCACGTCATAGTGGGGGACACGAACATGTCCGAGTCGGCCACGCTGCTCAAGGTGGCAGCGACGGACCTGCTGGTCTCCCTCGTGGAGTCCGGCCACCGGTTCCGGCTCGAACTGGTGGACCCGATGGCCGCCATCCGGGAGGTCTCGGCGGACCTCACGGGCCGGGTGGAGCTGGAAACCGCGGACGGGCGGCGCCTGACCCCCCTCCAGGTGCAGCGCCACTACCTGGACGCCGTGGTGGAGGCGTACGGGGAGGGTCCCACCCCGTGGCACGCGGCAGCCCTCGACCTGTGGCGCCGTGGGCTCGACGCCGTCGAGTCCGGAGACCACTCCGCGGTGGAGACCGAACTGGACTGGGCAATCAAGAAGCGCCTCATCGACCGGTACCAGGCGCGGCCGGGAGCGAACCTCGCCTCCCTGCGACGCCTGCTGCTCGGGTACCACGACATCACGGGCCGCACGCTGCTGGACCGCCTCGAGAGCGAGGGCCTCGTCCGGCGGCTCACCACGCCCGAGGCGGTGCTCGCAGCGCAGACAGTTCCGCCCGCCACCACCCGCGCCCACCTGCGCGGAGCATTAGTGGCCGCCGCCCAGGCCCGGCGCCGGGACTACGCCG
>JAAZBW010000364.1 GCA_012513625.1 Actinomycetales bacterium
CTTAACCACACAGTCGACGGGGGTTTTGCAGGAACTTAACCACACAGTCGACGGTCACCCTCTCGCCGAGTGTGTGGCGAAGCGCCTTCGCCACACAGTCGACGGAGGTTTCGCGGGAACGTAACCACACAGTCGGCGCAGAAGGGGGTCAGCCGCGGGCCTTCGTCAGGGCCTCGCGGATCATCCGGTGGCGTCTCAGGACGTCGCGGGTGGGGGCTACCAGCACCTCGGCCACGGCGGCGCCCACGTTCTCCCGCGCCTCTGCGGAGTATTCGCGGGCGATCCGGTCTGCCTCCTCGCTCCGGACCACGGTGGATCGCCACGCCAGGAACCCGGCTCCCCCCAGGAGAAGGAGCGCCACGATGAGGTAGGCGGCGGCTGGCCAGCCGGCGATCGAGCCGACGAGCAGCACCACCAGCCCCACCAGGAAGGCGGCCCCCGCGCCCATCAGGAGGTGATCGGCCGCCCGGATACGGTTCACGGGCTGCCGGACCGTGCCGACCGCCACGCCAACCGCCTCCGTCAACGTCTCAACGCTCGGCAGCGCCCTGTCCACCTCGCGGTCCCACGGCTTCGGGAGCCCGTGCTTGGCATGACCGGCCCAACCCGAGCCGATGGCCGCGACCGCGGCGCGCGCGGGAGGCTCGGCCGTCGCCAGCGGACTGCCGGTCAGGCGGGAGAGGGAACGTTCAATGGATTCGGCGACGGCGTCGGTTCCGCTGGCGCGCACGAGCGCCTCCACGGTGGGGGCGATCGACTCCGGCGTCAGGTCCGGCTCCGCCTCCCCGATCCGGCGCCCGAGCCAGTTGGCCACGCCGGCCACCTGCGCGAGGGCAGTGGCGTCGGCGGAGGAGCCGCTGGCGACGGCCTCCCCGATCCGGGCCCGTACGCCGTCGAGGCCCTCCCCCGTGGCCACGGACATGGTGAGGACCGAGGAGTGGGCGAGCCTGCCGTCGTCGAGGATTCGCCGGACGTCCTGCTGGACCCTGGCGAGATTCTCGGGGCTGAGTGCATCAGCGTGGTTAATGACCACCACCATCGCGTCCGCGCGGGCGGCGAGCGGGCCGAGGTAGCGCTCATGGAGCACGTGGTCCGCGTACTTCTGCGGGTCCACCATCCAGATGAGGAGGTCCACGAGCGGGACCAGGCGGTCCACCACCCCGGCGTGATCCACCTCCACGGAGTCCTGATCAGGCAGGTCGAGGAGTACGAGGCCCTCGAGCTCCTGCTCGTAGCCGTGCGTGAGCGCCCGGTCACGCACGATCCGATCCTCGCCCTCGATGCCCAGGTGGTCGAGTAGCTCGGGTGAGGGGGTCCCCCATGTGCACGCGGCGGGCCTGCGGGTGGTGGGGCGCAGCACTCCCACCTCGCCGAGCTGGGAGTGGGTGAGGAGGTTGAACAGACTGGACTTTCCGGAACCGGTACCACCCACGAGTGCAACCACGGTGTGGCCGCCCACGAGCTCGTGTCGCCACAGTGCCTCGCGGATCTGGTCCTCCGCGATCTGGAGCTCGGCCGAGGGCAGGATGCCCTCACTCTCCGCGATTGCGGTGCGCACAAGCTCGATGGTGGTGGCTAGGTCCATCAGGTCAGGTCCTCCAGTTGGCGGGCGTGGGCGGCAAGGCGCTCCTCCACGCTGGCATCGGGAACGGAGCGGAGCGCCTTCAGGTACGGCTCCGCAGTGGCGCCCACGGCGTGGCGGGCGGCACCGAGGAGGGCGTCGCGGGCAGCGGAGGTCACCTCCCGGGACAGGAAGTGGGAGACGGCCACCGACGCGCCGCCCACCCCGCCCACTGCCGCCACAACGAGCGCGGAGACGCCGGTGGGATCAGTGAGGCTCGCGAGCGCCGTCACCTTCTCCGAATCGAGGATTCGGTCCACCTCGTGTTGCCACTCCTCCACGGCGCGTTCGGCCCGCTCCCGGGCCCCTGCAGCCGAAACCGGCTCCGGATCCTCGAGGAGGTGGAGTGCGCTGGCAGCGCGCCACTCGCGGTGGATGCTTCCTGCCGCATCGTGGATCGCGTCCGCGAGCAGGGTCACGATCGCGCCCTCCACATCTGTGGCGAGGCGCATGAGGGCGATGGTGCGGTCCGTGATGGCGCGCGCCGTGGTGGAGGCCCGCGAGCCCGGGATGGAGAAGGGGGCGAACAGCATGCCAGCGGGCGCGAAGGTCTCCCACCGGGTGGTGGGAGCACCGGCAGCGCACTGCCCAGTTTCGATCGCGTACGCGAGGTCCGCCTGGGGTCCGCGCAGGCCCTCGAGGGTCTCGGTACGTAGGCGCGCGGCAGCAGCGCGCTGCGCACCCACTCCGGCTACGAGTCCGCCCACGCTCTCCGAGAGGGCGCCACAGGCTCCGGCGGCGGTACGGCGGACGATGCCGCGAGCCTGGTGGCGGCCGGTGGCGGCGCGCAACCACTCGCGCAGGTCCGCCACCTGCTCCTCCGCCAGCAGCCCCTCGTGCGGGCCCACATCCGGGATGAGGAAGAGGGGTGAGTTGCCGAGCCCGATCTGGTCCAGCCGCTCCGTAAGGTCAGCGCGCACCTGCTTCCGGGCTGCCCCCGGCACACGGTTGAGGACCACGGCCAACTGGAGTCCGCGGTCGCGGGCCCGGATCACCTGGCTCCACGGGATCATGTCCCCGTACCGGGCAGCGGTGGTGACGAGGATCCACAGGTCGGCCGCAGCAAGCAGCCGGGTGGCGGCGGAGCGGTTCGCGCGCTCAAGCGAATCCAGGTCGGGGGCGTCCACGAGGACCACGCCGGGCGGGATCGCGGCGGAGGCCACCGAATCGGCGAGGTCCCGGAGGGGCACCGAGTGGACCGTGGGGTGGTGGGCGGCCACAGCACGCCGGGTGGTGGGACGCAGCACGCCCGCCGGGGAGACCTCACGTCCCACGAGGGAGTTGAGGAGCGTGGACTTGCCTGCGCCCGTGGGTCCACCGAGCACCACGACGGCGGGGGTCCCCTGTTCCGCGATGCGGGGCAGGAGGTGGGAGGCCACCTGCGTGAGGACCCGCTCCTTCGCCTCGCGCTCCCCGTCCACGCCGGGAATCTCGAGCGGGAAAGTGAGCGCTGAGACGTCCCTGTGCAGATCGTGGAGCAACTCGACGGAGTCCGCTGCGCGTGCGGCTGCCGAGCCCTGAGTCATTCAGTCTCCCTTCCTGGGGACAGCCTGCCGCGAGAGTGTTCCGCCACAAAGGGACCGCGCCGGTGGGCGCCCGAATTGCCGGAGCGGAGCCAGTCACGGGCCGCTCCGGGCGGACACTACAATTGCCGCGATGCCCTCATAGCTCAATGGATAGAGCACCGGACTTCTAATCCGTAGGTTGCAGGTTCGAGTCCTGCTGGGGGCGCCAGACCGGCAGTCTGTGCCGGACGGACCTCCGGACGCTGGCCCAGCCCACGGCCTCGGCGAGAAGCGGCCGCCCATTTTCTGGACCGTCCGGGTTTCTCCTGTAACAGCTGGATAAAATGCCTGCATGCGAGGCAATGATCAGAACGGATCGAGCCGCATGTGCCGGACACGACTCGAACCGGCGCACGTCGCGTGAGCGCAGAGGTGGCAGCCGCAGCGGCGGCACTCGTCTGGTTCGGGATGGTGATCGCGATTTCCTTCCTGGAGGCGCCACTGAAGTTCCGCGCCCCAGGAGTTACCGTCGCCCTCGGGCTGGGAATCGGACGCATCGTCTTCCGTGCTGTGAACACGTGCGAAGTCATCCTCGCCCTGATCGTCACCGGCAGCCTGGTGCTGTCCGGCTCCGTGGCAGCGGGGAACCTCGTGCTCGCAGCGGCGGTGGCGATCCTCGTGATTCAACTGGCGGTCGTACGGCCCGCGCTGCGTCGCCGGTCCGCCCGGGTTCTCAGCGTGCCGGAGACCGGCCCCGAAGCCGGCCCCGAGACCGGAGGACGGTCGCGAGCGCACTGGGTGTATGTCGGCTTCGAGGCAGTCAAGGCGATCACGCTCTTGATGGGCGCGCTCCTGATCCTGGGGGTGCGCTAGGAGGCGCACCACACCCGGGCGAGACCACGACACACACCCGCGCCACCTCGCACCCATCGAAGCGCACCCCACTGGAAGGACACCATGATGAGC
>JAAZBW010000365.1 GCA_012513625.1 Actinomycetales bacterium
CATGTGGCCCTACCTGGAGAAGCTCGGCTTCCACCTCGTCGGCTACGGCTGCACGACGTGCATCGGCAACTCCGGACCGATCATCGACGAGGCCTCGCAGGCAGTCAACGAGCACGACCTCGCCGTCGTCTCGGTCCTCTCCGGTAACCGGAACTTCGAGGGCCGGATCAACCCGGACGTGAAGATGAACTACCTCGCCTCCCCGCCGCTCGTGATTGCGTACGCGCTCGCCGGAACGATGGACTTCGACTTCGACGCGGAGCCGCTGGGTCAGGACCGGGACGGGCAGGACGTGTTCCTCCGGGACATCTGGCCGGACCCGGCCGAGGTGCAGGCCACGATCGAGAGCTCGATCAACCGCGAGATGTTCGCGTCCTCCTACGCGGACGTGTTCGCGGGCGACGACCAGTGGCGCTCACTGGAGACGCCGGATGGGGACACGTTCGAATGGGACCCCGAGTCCACCTACGTGCGCAAGCCCACGTTCTTCGACGGCATGGAGATGCAGCCCGCGCCGGTGGAGGACATCCGGGGGGCGCGGGTGCTCGCCAAGCTCGGCGACTCGGTCACCACCGACCACATCTCACCGGCTGGTGCCATCAAGGAGGACTCGCCCGCAGGGGAGTACCTCAAGGCGAACGGCGTGGAGCGTAGGGACTTCAACTCCTACGGTTCGCGGCGCGGCAACCACGAGGTGATGGTGCGTGGCACGTTCGCGAACATCCGCCTCCGTAACGAGCTCGTGCCGGGAGTGGAGGGGGGCTTCACCCGCAACTTCCTGACGGGCACGCAGCAGTCGATCCACGACGCCGCGGCGCACTACCAGGCGGAGGGGGTGCCCCTCGTGATCCTCGGCGGCACGGAGTACGGCTCCGGCTCCTCGCGCGACTGGGCCGCCAAGGGCACCCTGCTCCTCGGAGTGAAGGCCGTGATCGTGGAGAGCTTCGAGCGCATCCACCGCTCGAACCTCATCGGCATGGGTGTGCTCCCGCTCCAGTTCCCCGAGGGGGAGAACCGGGACAGCCTGGGGCTGGACGGCACCGAGACCTTCGACATCGAGGGGATCGCGCAACTCAACGAGGGGCGTACACCCCGCACGGTGCGCGTGACGGCCACCCGTGGGGACGGCACGGTCATAGAGTTTGACGGCGTGGTGCGGATCGACACCCCGGGCGAGGCGGACTACTTCCGCAACGGGGGCATCCTGCAGTACGTGTTGCGCTCCCTCGTCAGGAGCTGAGGCACCGCGGATGGGGCCGGGGGAACGAGGCGCTCTCCCGGCCCCATCCGTGTGGCGGGACGCGCCACGCCACCGGGCGTGGCGGCATGCCACTCCCCACTGGCCGCTGTCCACATCCGCGTTCGACGGGCTGTGTCTCGGATCGTGAAATCCTCATCTGATGAACCGTTCATGATTACCCAGTGAACTATTCACGATAGAGAGTGATCATTCTTACGTGTCCGTCCTGTGGCGTCCCAGCGGCGCGCTTCCGCGGCTCCCACCTGCCAAAATGCCGTTCCTGATTATCGTCACGGTGTTGTTGCGATATTCGTTTGTGCTGGGTTAGCCTGCTTAATGCAAGGACCGCGTATCGAAATTACAGCGCCAGGGCCGACCAGAGGGTCGGCCCTCCCAGAGGAGACAATGGTGAAGACCCGTACGGGCATCATCGCGGTGGCTGCCATCGCAACGCTCGCGCTCGGTGCGTGTGGCGGCGGCAGTTCCGCCGCCACTGACCCCACCACGGCGGCCACCTCGGCTTCGAGTGCCGCCCCGGAGGCCGGCACGGCGGTGAGCGGCACTGTGGAGATCGCGGACAACAACGGCATCCACACGATCGCGGTTCCGCCCCAGTCCGTGGTGGCCCTCGACAACCGCTCCTTCGAGACCCTCTACGAGTGGGGCATCGAGCTCAGCGCCGCCACCCGCACCCTGATGCCGCCCACGGTCGGTTATGTGGACGACGAGTCGATCCCGGACATCGGCAACCACCGTGAGCCGAACCTCGAACTGATCGTTGCCGCAGGGCCGGACCTCGTGATCAACGGCCAACGCCTCCTGGAGATGTTCGACGAGATCGGCGCGCTCGTGCCGAACGCCACCCAGATCCTGCTCGACCCGCGTGAGGGTGAGCCTTTCGACGAGGAGCTGAGCCGCCAGGTCACCGTGCTGGGGCAGGTCTTTGGCAAGGAGTCGGAGGCTGCGGAGATCGTGGCCGACTTCGACGCGTCGATCGCCGCCGTGAAGGAGTCCTACAACCCGGAGCTGACCGTCATGGCCGTCAACGTTTCCGGCGGTGAGGTGGGCTACCTCGCTCCGACCGTGGGCCGCACGCTCGGACCGGTCTTCGACATCTTCGGATTCACCCCGGCGCTCGAGATCGCCGGTGCCACG
>JAAZBW010000366.1 GCA_012513625.1 Actinomycetales bacterium
GACATGGCGCCCGGCGGCCGCTCGCAGTACTACATGACCGGCCCGGAGGGCGAGCACTCCGGGGGTTTCTGGGAGTTCCTCACGGTGGATCTCGGCCGCTCCTTCGAGGTGACGGACGGCTTTTCCACCGAGGACGGCTCCCCCAACACCGAGATGCCCACCATGCGGATGGTTTACGCGTTCGAGGAGACGGAGAGGGGCTCCCGAGTGGTGGCCACCACCTACTTCGGCTCTGCGGACGAACTCACCCAACTCGCCGAGATGGGGATGGAGGAGGGCATGCGCTCGGCGATGAGCCAGATCGACGGCGTCCTCGCGGACTCCTCCTACACCGCGGACTCGCCCGCCCAGCTCCAGCTCCTCGGAGAGGTCAAGGCGCGCGTCAGCCGAATCCTCCGGGGCTCGGTGGAACAGGTGTGGGACGCCTATCGGGTACCGCAACTCATCCGGCGGTGGATGCTCGGCCCTGACGGGTGGACCATGCCGGTGGCAGAGCCCGCTGAGGTGGTGGGTGAGACCTTCCGGTTCGAGTGGGAGGACGCGAACGGGGAGAACCGCTTCGGGTTCACGGGTGAACTCCTCGAATCGCTTCCGCCGTACCGTGATGTGACCAGCGAATTCCTGATTGGCATGGACGGGCCCGGCACCACGAACGAGCTGACGCTCACCCCGCTGAGCAGCGGCACACTCGTCACGGTGGTGATCACCTACCCAAATGCGGAGTTGCGGGAGACCGTGATCGGCACCGGCATGGTGGACGGCATGGAGGCGAGCTACGCCCGCCTCGAGTCGGAGGTGCTCGGAAGCTCCTCCTAGAGGCCCAGCACTGCGCGGGCGATCAGGAAGTAGACCACGAGGCCGATCGCGTCCACGAACGTGGTGATGAACGGGTTCGAGAACACGGCCGGGTCCACCCTGATCGCCCGCGCCACAAGCGGCATCACTCCGCCCACGGTGGAGGCCATGGTGCACACGGCAACGAGTGTCAGGCCGATCACGAGGCCGATAGCCGGCTCGAACACAAGGGCGGCGATGGCGAAGCCCAGCAGGCCGAGCAGTGCCCCGAGGAGGAGGCCCGAGCGGAACTCCCGCGAGAGCACTCTGCAGAGGTCCCGCGGCCGCACGTCGTCGATCGCGAGGGCCCGCGTGACGGTGGTGGCCGCCTGGTTTCCCGTGTTTCCCCCCGTCCCGATCAGGAGCGGCACGAACAGCGCGAGCACGGTCACCTGTTCGAGCGTTTCCTCGAACACCGAGAGGACCTGCACAGTGAGGGTGGCGCCGATCGCGAGCACGAGCAGCCACACGATCCGCGAGCTCACGATCTCCCGGATGGGAGTGGAGAGGTAGGGGCGCCGCAGCGGCTCCACGCCGCCCTGGCGCGCCACGTCCTCGCTTTCCTCCTCCTGGAGCACGCGCACGGCGTCGTCGATCGTGAGGATGCCCACGAGCCGGGTCTCGCTGTCCACGATCGGCAACGCGAGCAGTCCACGCTCGGCGCAGCGGCGCGCCGCAGTCTCATCGTCCTCCTCGGCCGCCGCCACGACGGCCTCGACCATGAGCTCAGCCACCGGGGTCCCGGGTGCCGCCCGCATGAGGTCTCGCAGGCTCACCACCCCCTCCACGTGCCGCTCGGCGCCGAGCACCGGCAGCGTGTAGACGGTCTCGGCGTCATCGACCCGGACCCGGACCCGTTCGAGCGCCTCCCGCGCCGTGTGCTCGGCCCGCACGGAGACATACTCCGGGCTCATGCGCCGGCCGATGGACCCTTTCGGGTAGCCGAGCACGGTGGCCGTGAGCTCCCGCTCCTTGGGCGTGAGATCCCGCAGGAGGCGCGGGGCGAGCGCGGCGGGGAGCTCGTCGAGCAGCTGCACCCGGTCGTCCGGTTCGAGGCCCGCGAACAGTGCCGCCACCTCGGAGTCGCGTAGCGACTGCACCAGGTCTCCCTCGAGGGCGGGCGAGAACTCCTCGAACACCGCGAGGGCCCGGTCCTTCGGGAGCAGGCGGAAGGCGACGGCGCGCCGCTTCGGCGTGAGTCGCTCGAGGGCGGGCGCGAGCTCCTCGGGGGCTGCGTCCGCAAGCAGCGCGTTCATCCCTGTCAGGTCCTCGACGGCGAGCAGCGCCGTCAGCTGCTCGTCCAGCGGCGTGGTGCGAACCGTGGATGCCATGGTGTTCCTTCCGTCAGCACGTATCGACGGCGGGCGCTCGCGTGAGCCGGTCCGCCGTCCATTCGTAGAGCTCGGGCAGGAGGGCCGAGCCATCCGTGACGAGTCCCATGTGGTCCCGCCCCTCGTAGGTGCGGTAGTTGATCTGCTGGCCGGCAGCGCACCGGTCGGCCACGTAGGAGTCCTGCGCGGCCGAGGAGATCAGGGTATCCGCTCCGCCCTGCGCGAGCAGTACCGGAAAGGAGATGGGCAGGGTGGGAATGTTCTCCTCGAGGCGGCGCCCCAGCGCGCCCTCGGCAGGGTTCCGGGACCACGGAGCAGCGTCACTGAAGACCGCGGTGGCGAGCGAGACCAGCGTGCCGGGATCCGTGAGGCAGCGCTGTTGCATGGACTGGACCATGAGGCGGGCGCCGGGACGCACGTAGTCGCGCGCCTCCACGTCCGGGTACGAGCCGGCGTAGGCGGCGAGCGCAAACGAGCCGAACACTCCGCCGATCACCGAGTCCGCGAGTTCGTCGAGCACCACGGGCAGGTTGGCGGCCGGGGCCATGGCCGCCACGCC
>JAAZBW010000367.1 GCA_012513625.1 Actinomycetales bacterium
CCCTCCGCGAGCGCGTCGTCGAGGAGCCGCGGCGCATAGTCGGCCACGCGCGCGGGCAGGACCAGGCTCTCGAGCGCACTCGCCGGCACGGGCGCACCCGCCAGTTGCTCCACCGCCCGCAGCAGCCCGTCCGCCCCCTCCAGTCCCGGTGGCCGTCCGACGACGCCCCTCCGGTCACCACCCGTCGTCGCCCCGCCACCACCGGCCGCGCCCACGCCCTGCCACTCGGGTAGGAAGCGCGCGAACGTGCGCTGCGCCACCGGCTCCGCCTGGGCCCGCTGTGCGGCGAGCGAGCGGCGCCGTAGCCGCCGCAGCACCTCGGCATCGCACCAGTGGCGTTCGTCCGCCGGGGAGCCGGGGCGCAGGCGCCCGTGCACCAGCACGCCCGAGTCCACGAGTTCTGCGAGCACGCCCCCCGCTGCAGAGTCCGGGAGCCCGAGCCACGCGGCAACCTCCGCCGCAGTAAAGGGTCCCCGCGAGCGTGCGAACCGCCGCACCAGCACGGAGAGCGCCCCCGGCACCGGATCGAGGAACGCTGCCGGCACCCCACGCGGTAGGCGCACGCCCAGCCCATCGCGCATGAGGCCCGCGTCCTCCACCGCGATCCATCGGTTCCCGACCCAATCCGCCACACACTCCGAACCAGCACCCGCGCGGGCAGCCGCACCCACCCCGGCACGCGCCCCCTCCCCGGCACGCGCGTCCCCACCCGCGCCCTCCCCGCCATCCGCACCCGCCACCGCGAGAGCCCGTCCCGCGGTCCGCAACTCCTCCAACCACCGCGACACGGAACCGGAACCGGGCGCGGCAACCCGCGCTCCGACGTCGCCCACAGACAACGGTCCCAGCCGCCGGAGCAGGTCCGCGAGGCCCTCCGCATCCCGCGCCTGCCGCGCGCCAGCCAGCCCCTGCAGCTCGGCCTCGGTCTCCTCCACCACCTCCGGGTCGAGCAGGTCCGCGAGCGCCGCCGCGCCCGCCCCGAGCAGTTCCTCGAGCAGCACCGGATCCAGCGCCAACGCAGCCGCCCGGCGCTCGGCAAGCGGCTGGTCCCCCTCGTACAGGAACTGGCCCACGTACCCGAACAGCAGTGTGCGCGCGAACGGCGAGGGGGTGGCGGTCTGCACCTCCGCGAGCGTCACCCGCCGCGCCGCCAGGTCCGCCATCAGCGACTCGAGCGCGGGCACGTCGAACACATCCTGCAGGCACTCGCGCACGGCCTCGAGCACGATCGGGAAGGTGGGGTAGCGCGATGCCACCTGCAGGAGTTGCGCCGCCCGCTGCCGCTGCTGCCACAGTGCCTGCCGCCGCCCGGGGTTCCGGCGCGGTAACAGCAGGGCCCGGGCCGCGGATTCCCGGAACCGCGCCGTGAACATGGGCGAACCGCCCAGCTCATCCGTCACGAGCGCCCGCACCTCCCCCGGTTCCAGCAGCAGCGCAGCGCGCAGCACCGCATCCAGCCGCGCCGGATCCAGGTCCGAGTCCGGGAGCCGCACCACGATCCCGTCGTCCGCCGGCAGCGCCTGCACGTCCACGCCGGTCGCATCCCGCAGCCGCGCCGCCACCACCATCGCCCACGGCGCGTTCACTCGGAGCCCAAAGATGGAGTGGACCGCCACCTGCCAGTCCCCCAGCTCGTCCCGCCACCTCTCGACGACGACGGTGCGGTCATCCGGCACGTATCCCGTCTGTTCACGCTGCTCGCCCAGGTAGCGGAGCAGGTTGGTCCGGGCGAGGGTGTCGAGGCCGTCCTCCGCGAGTGCCTCCTCCACCTCCGGTCCGCCGCGTCCCGCCGTGCGCAGGAACTCGCCCACGGCGGCACCCAGTTCGGCGGGCCGGCCCTGCGTGTCCGCCCGCCAGAAGGGGAGGCGGCCCGGCTGGTGGCCGGCGGGGGTCACGATCACCTGATCGTGGGTGATCGACTCGATGCGCCAGCCGGTGGTGCCCAGCAGGAAGACGTCCCCCACGCGGGACTCGTAGACCATCTCCTCATCCAGCTCGCCCACCCGGCGCCCCGGCCCGTCCCCCGCCACGAACACGCCGTAGAGGCCGCGGTCCGGGATGGTTCCGCCGCTCGTGACGGCGAGGCGCTGGGCGCCCGGGCGGCCGGTCAGCGTGCCGGTGGTCCGGTCCCACACGATGCGCGGGCGGAGCTCGGCGAACTCGTCTGAGGGGTAGCGCCCAGCCAGCATGTCCAGCACGGACTCGAGCACCGGGCGGGAGAGCCCAGCGAATGGCGCGGACCGCGTGACCGCGGCCAGCAGGTCCGGGACCTTCCATTCGTCCATGGCGCACATGGCCACCACCTGCTGGGCGAGCACGTCCAAGGGGGATGCCGGCACGTGCAGCGCCTCGATCACGCTCTCACGCATCCGGCGGACCACCACCACGGTCTGCACCAGGTCCCCGCGATGCTTGGGGAGGGACACGCCGTGGGAGGTGGCGCCCACCTGGTGACCGGCCCTGCCCACCCGCTGGAGTCCGCTCGCCACCGAGGGCGGCGCCTCCACCTGGATCACGAGGTCCACCTCCCCCATGTCGATCCCGAGCTCGAGCGAGGAGGTGGCCACCACCGCGGGGATACGACCCGCCTTCAGATCGTCCTCGATCAGGAGGCGCTGTTCGCGGGAGACGGAGCCGTGATGCGCGCGCGCGAGCACCGGGGGGCGCCCGGCGCCCACGTTGTGGGTGGCGAGCGTGGTCTCCCGGATGCGGCTCTGCCGCACGCCCGCAGACCCGTCTCCCGCGGCTCTCGCGCCGCCCGGAGTCTCGCCGCCCAGAGTCTCGCCGCCCGCGCCCGCGAGCGACTCCCACCAAACCTCCGCATCCCCCGGCAGCTGCTCCCAGATCCCGGCGCGTTCTTCCCACAACTCGTTGATGCGGGCGGTGAGGCGTTCGGCAATCCGGCGGGAGTTCGCGAACACGATCGTGGAGCGGTGCTCGGCAATCAGCTGCACGATCCGCTCCTCCACGTGCGGCCAGATGGAGGAGGCGTAGCGCTCCTCTCCGGCGCCGCGCCGGGGGCCAGCCGCGCCACCTCGCACGCCCCCCGTACCATCCACGCCCCGCCGCACGCCGCCCACCCCGCGCCCCGAGTCCGCGAGGTCCCCCATGTCCTCCACGGGCACCGTGATTGTGAGGTCCCACTGCTTCACGGAGGGTGGGCGCACCAGTGTCACAGGCCGCCCACCCGCGAGGAAACGCTGGACCTCATCCACCGGACGCACCGTGGCCGAGAGCCCGATCCGCTGGGCGGGCTGCGGGAGCAGCGCGTCCAGCCGCTCCAGCGAGACCGCGAGGTGGGCGCCGCGCTTGGTGCCCGCGAGCGCGTGGACCTCGTCCACGATGACGTGCTCCACGGCGCCGAGCATCTCCCGCGCCCGGGAGGTGAGCAGCAGGAACAAGGACTCGGGCGTGGTGATGAGGATGTCCGTGCCGCGGCGGATGAAGGCACGCCGCGCCCCTGCCGGCGTGTCCCCCGAGCGGACCCCCACCTCGAGCGGGGTGATCGCCTCCCCCATCGAACGGGCCGCGGCGGCGATCCCCGCCAGCGGCTCCCGCAGGTTCTTCTCCACGTCCACCGCGAGCGCCTTCATGGGCGAGAGGTAGAGAACCCGGCAGCGCTCCCCCGCCTCCGTAGGCGCGGGCACACCGCTCAGGGCGTCAATCGCCCACAGGAACGCGGCGAGGGTCTTCCCGGATCCGGTTGGGGCCACCACCAGCGTGTGCTCCCCGCGCCCGATGGCGTCCCAGGCGCCGGCCTGCGCCGTCGTCGGGCCGCCGAACGCACCCTCGAACCAGCGGCGCGTGGGCGCGGAGAAGCGGGCGAGGGCGTCACTCATGGTGGGACGAGTCTTCCACCGAGCGCCCTCGCCTGCCGCCCGCGCGGGCAGGCTCAAAGTGAGGGGTGGGGGGCGCCCCCGGGTTCGGAGGGGGGAGGTGGGGACGCCCCCGGCATGTGGCTCGTGCGGGCCGCTAACTGGTGCGGGCCTCCACGAGCAGCCACTCCGCGAGCTCCTGGAAGTGGTTCGGCGTGGAGTCCGCCCACCGTTCCACCACGGCGGAGCGCGCCATCCGGAGCACGCCGCGAGCGGCGCCCTCACGGATCTCGGGCGGCAGGGTCTCGATGTCCGTGGTCTTGGCGGCGCCGATGATGCGGCGGGACATTTTGGCGGCCGCGAACAACCAGCTCTCGTTGCGCCAGCGTTGGAGGAGGCGGTTCAGGAACTCCTCGTCCCAGAGCCGGGGGTCGCGGCGCTCGGGCCAGCGGCGGCGGAACTCCGCCTCGAATGCGTGCCAGGTCTCGCCCACCAGGCCGAGGCACCAGTGGGCGCGATCGTCCTCGCCAAGCGCGTAGGCGCGGGCGGCGGCGATCGCATAGTTGGCCCAGGTGGCGCCCACGTCGAAGGCCACGGGACCGTAGAAGGCGAACTCGGAGTCGAACACCTTCACGGAGTCGGCCTCGTTCGAACCCTCCGGCTTGCGCACCATCACGGACCCGGTGTGGAGGTCCCCGTGGAGGAGCGCCTCGGCGTGGGTCATGAAGAAGTACTTGGCCTCAGCCATCGCCTCTCCGAAGCGGTGGTCGGCCTGGAACTCCCAGACGTCCGCCCGGTTCTGGGGCAGCCATTCGTTGCGCTCGGCGCCCGCCCACGGCTCGGTGAACACGAGGTCCTCGGTGATCACGCAGAGCTCAGGGTCCACCGAGACCTCCTGGCGGGCCGCCAGCTCGAGCCGGTCCATGCCGAACACGGAGGTGCCAAAGGCCACGGCGCCGGCGTAACGGCCCACCTCGGCGGCCACGCCCTTGTGGACCTCCCCCTTGTTGAGGGCGCCGCGCCACACCTGGTGGTCAGAGAGGTCCTCCATGGCGAAGATGTAGCGGCCCGGCTCCTTGTCCAGGATCCGCACCACGAGTTCGGGCACCAGCGCGGCGTGCGCCTCGAGGGACTGGATCTCGAACCGGGAGCGCTCCGGGGTCATGGGCCAGCTCTCGCCGGTCATCCGCACGTAGGGGAGGGCCTGCTTGAGCACGAGGCCCCGGCCGGCGTTGTCCTTGGCGATGAACACGAGGTTGAGGTTGCCATCGCCGATCTCGCGGACCGAGGCGAGGTTGCCGGCGTCAACGTGTGAGGCGAGCCTCGGGTGGTTCCGGATGTACTCGGGGACTTCCTCCACGGTGAGGAACGGGTAATCGGAGGTCACGGGTTGTGCCTTTCGGGTTCGGGGCGGGCGGGGCGGGCAGCGCCGGCGGGGCTACGAGACGGCCCGGCCTACACTGCCGGGACGAATCTCGTCTTCTTACGAGAGATTGTGTAGGAGAAGATGAGCGCAAGGATCAGAACGGAGCCCTTTGCCGTGTCCTGGAAGTAGTAGGGGAAGCCGTTCATGGTGAGACCGGTGACCAGGATGGCGATCAGCACGGCACCGAGGACCGTGCCCCACGCGTTCGGCTTGCCGATTCCGAGCACCGAGGTGCCCACGAGCGCCACGGCCACGGCCTCCAGGAGCGAGGAGGCTCCGGCGGAGACATCGCCCTGGCCGATCCGGGAGACGAGGATCATGCCGCCGATCGAGGCGAACACGGCGCTGAGCACGTAGGCGAGGCCCTTGTAGAAGCCCACGCGGATACCGGCGATGCGGGCGGCGTCCGGGTTGGAGCCGATCGCGTACATCATCCGGCCCCACTTGGTGCGGGCGAGGAAGAACCAGGAGGCGAACGCGAGCACCAGCATGATGATCACGGGCAGCGGCACGTCCACGAAGCCGAGGGGCACGCGCGTGCGGTCGATCGCGAGGAAGTCGGGGGTGAAACGGCCCGGCGCCTGGGTGCCGTCCGACATCACCATCCCGGCGGAGATGGACTGGCCGTTCACGGGGATGAGTTTGGCCCCCTGGATCACGAACATCATGCCCAGGGTGGCCAGCATGTCCGGCACCTTGAGCACCACGATCAGTAACGCATTTGCCAGGCCCACCACGAGGCCGCCCGCCAGCACGGCGGCGATCGCCATGCCGCCCACCTGGTTGTAGAACACCATGGTCATGGCCGCCAACTGGACCGCGAGCCCTGCCGTGGAGCCGATCGAGAGGTCCATGCCTCCCACCACCATGGAGAACGTGAGCCCCAGCCCCAGGATGGCCGTGACCGAGGCGAACTTCAGCATGGACATGATGGAGGCCGGGTTGCGGAAGCTCGGCAGTGTCAGCATGAAGTAGGCGAGCAGACCCACGGTGATGATGATGAAGCCGTACTTCACCACAAAATCGCGCACCCGCATCTCGAGTGTGAGTTCTTCGTCCAAGGGCGCCACGTCACGCCACCTCCGTCATGCTCGCGATGATTGCCTTCTGGTCCATCTCGGACGTGTAGCCGTCCTTCGTGATGTGGCCCTCCACGAGTACGAGGATCCGGTCGGCCACCTCCTTGATCTCGTCCACGTCGCTCGCGCACACGAGCACGCACGCGCCGGAGGCAGCGAGGCCCCGGATCTTGTGGGAGATCTCCCGCCGGGCGCCGATGTCCACGCCACGGAAGGGTTCGTCGAGCAGCATCACGCGCGGGTCGCCGGAGAACCACCGGCCCACCACCACCTTCTGCTGGTTGCCTCCCGAGAGGGAGTCCACGGACTGGGTGGCGCCCTGGGAGACCACACCGAACTCGTCGATCACCCGGGTTCCGCGAGCCACCTCGGCGCGTGAGGAGACAACGCCGGCCGTGGACACGTCGTCGATGAACGGGAGGACCACGGTGCGGGCCACGCTCCACCCGGGCAGCATCGCCTCGGCCGCGCGGTCCTCGGGCACGAGGTAGACGCGCTTGTTCACGGCATCCGCCGTGTTTCGCGGGGCGTAGCGGGCGCCGTCCAGGGTCATCGTGCCCGCGTAGAACGGGTCGCAGCCGTAGATGCCGCGCGCAAGCTCCGACTTGCCTGCACCGATGAGTCCGACGACGCCGGTCACCTCGCCGTAGCGCAGGTCCAGGTCCTGGGGTGCGGACCTCTTCAGGAGCTGCACGCCGCGCAGCTCGAGGGCGGGCTTCTCCCCCCGCATCTCCTCACGTTCGGCGCGCTCCACGAGGACGGTGCGGCCGAGCATGGCCTCCACCGCCTGGTTGAGGTCGAACGGCTGGGGCTGGACATCGATGATGCGGCCGTCGCGGAGGACCACGAGCTCGTCCGCCAACTGGCGGATCTCGGAGAGGTGGTGGGAGACGTAGAGGATGGCCACGCCGCGGTCGCGCAGCGCGCGGATCACCTCGAACAGGCGGTCCACCTCGGTGTTGGAGAGCGTGGAGGTGGGCTCATCCAGCACGAGCACCTTGGGCTGGCGGACGAGCGCGCGGGCGAGGAGGAGGAGCTGGGCATCGGCGATGCCGAGCTCGTACACGTCCTGGCGCAGCTTCGAGTCGGACCAGCGCAGATCGAGGGCACTCGCGATTTCGCGGGCGCGGGGAAGCATGGAACGCACGGAGGCGAACGGGCGGATGTCACCGCGCACGATCTCCTCGAAGCAGAGGTTCTCGGCCACGGAGAGGCCGGGCACGATCGTCTCGTCGATGCGCTGGTGCACGGTCTGGATGCCGTAGGTCTGCGCGTCCGAGGGGGTGGCGATCTCCACGGGGCCTCCGGCCACCGCGATCTGGCCGTCGTCCGCGCGGTAGAGCCCCGCAAGGATCTTGATGAGGGTGGACTTGCCCGCGCCGTTCGCACCGAGCAAAGCGGTGATGCGGCCGGCGTGCAGCTCCATGGTGACGCCTTTGAGCACGCGGTTCGTGCCGAAGGACTTGGTGATGTCGGTCAGGCGGAGCACGGGCGGGTCGATCGCGGAACCCACATGGCTCACGGGTGGATCGGGTTCCGGGGCGGCGATGGACTGGTGATCGCTCATCCGGTGCTCCTCTTGGGTGGGGGCTCCGCCGGCGGCAAATGGGGTAACCGCCGGCGGAGCGTCTGGGGGGACTAGAAGGTGACGGAGGGCAGCCACTCGGACGAGGAGACGTCCGAGATGTTCAGCTCCACCATGTTCGCCCGGAGGTCGTCCATGTTCTGGATGCCGTTGTCACGCAGGAAGTCCTGGGTCACGAGGACGGGCGGGAACTCCACGTTCAGGGTGTCCAGCTCGTCCGCCATGAGGAGGAACAGGGTGCGGGTGACCGCAGCGCCGATGGCGTTGGGATCGGTGGCACCGGTGCCCCGCCACGGCGAGCCCTCGGCAACCATGAGCTCGATGTCCGCGGTGGAGATGTCCGCGCCGTACACGAGGACGCCCTCGATGTCCGGGTTCTGCTCGAGCGCGGTGAGGGTGGCCTTGGTCAGCTCGTCGTACGGTGCGTAGATCGCGGCCACGTCCGGGTTCGCCTTGAGTGCGGCGTCCACCATGGGGGCGGTGTCAGAGGCGGTCGAGGCAGAGTAGCGGCCCGTGAAGAAGACCTCTTCCCAGTTGTTCTCTTCCTTGTACTTGTTCCACACCGCGTCGCGGCGGTCGAGCGGGGCGATCCCGAGCACGTTGACGTAGCCCACCTTCACGTTCTGGCCCACCTCTTCGACCATCTGGTCGAGCACGAGGGACGCCATGAACTCGTCGGACTGCTGCGTCTGGACGGCGCGCGGGGCGCACTGCTGGATCTCCACGTCGTAGATGACCACCGGGATGCCCATGTCGATTGCCTCGTTGACGCCCGGGCAGAGGGTGTCTGCAAAGCCGTGGCGGACGATGATGCCGTCCACTCCGGAGGCGATCGCCTGGTCGAGCTGGGATGCCTGGTTGGCGTTGTCGCCCTGCGCGTCATAGACGTCGAGCTCGATGTCGAGCGCTGCCGCCTGCTGCGTGGTGCCGTTCAGGTACTGCTGGAAGTAGTCGCCCTGACCAGTGTTCTGGACGATGGCGATCTTGAGTCCACCATCGGAGAACGGGGCGGGGAGGTCGCCGCCGGGCTCCTCCACCTCACCGGTCTCCTCGTTGCCGCTGGCGGCGGCCGAGGTGGTCTCCTCACCTCCGGCGGGGGCCGATGTGGGGTCGGTGGCGCCACCCTGACTACATGCGCCGAGTGCCAGGGCGGCCAGAGCGGCCACCGCGACAATGTTTCTGCGGGTATTCCTCATCTGATTCCCCTCATAGTGGAGCGGGTGGCGGCTGTGCCACCCAGGGTGGATATTCTTACTGGTTCACCAGATCGGCGAAGAGTGCCCCGCCGCCTGATCTCGCAGGTACCACGACTCCCTGTTCCGTCACGATCGCCGAGATCAGGTCGTGGGGGGTGACGTCGAAGGCGGGGTTGAACGCCCTCGCAGTCGCGGGAGCCGTACGGACCCCGCCCAACTCCAACACCTCGAGCGCGGCGCGCTCCTCGATGTGGATGTCCTCTCCGGTCGCGGTTCCGGCGTCCACCGTGGAGTACGGTGCCGCCACCACGAACGGAATTCCTGCGCGCTCACACGCGAGCGCGAGCGTCACGGAGCCCACCTTGTTGGCGGTGTCTCCGTTGGCCGTGATCCGGTCGGCCCCGATGATGGCCACATCCACGAGTCCGCGCAGGATCGTGGAGGCGGCAGCGCCGTCGGCCTGGATGACGTGGTCGATGCCATCCTGGGTGAGCTCCCAGCTGGTGAGCCGGGAGCCCTGGAGGAGGGGACGGGTCTCGTCCGCATACACGAGGCCGAGGCGGCCCCGCTCGTGCAGTTCGTGGATGATGCCGTAGGCCGTGCCCCACGCGGTGGTGGCGAGCGCACCCGTGTTGCAGTGGGTGACCACGCGCACCTGCTCCCGGCCCGTTGCGTCCAGGATCCAGTCGGCGCCGAGGCGGGAGAGCTCGCGGTTGGCGGCGCCGTCCTCGTCCACCACCCGCTGCGCCAGCTCCAGCACGCGGTCCGCGCCTTCCGGGATCGCGTGGCGCACCTCGTTCACGCCCCACGCGAGGTTGACGGCGGTGGGCCGCGCGTCGCGTACCAGGTCCACGTTCCGTTGGAGTTCGGCCTCGTCCCACCCCTCCTGCTCGCCCTGGTTCATGGCGACGACGACGCCCAGCGCGCCCGCCGCTCCGAGGGCGGGGGCGCCGCGGACGGCCAGGGACTGGATCGCGGCCACCAGATCGGTCACGGTGGTGATCTCGAGGTACTGGACGGCCCCAGGAAGCACGGTCTGGTCGATCAGGCGAATATGCGGGCGCGGGTTGCGCACCCACTCAATTGCGACCACCATAGGTTGTCATCTCCCTCGAACGACGTTGTCCGACAACATTGGTGTAAACCGTAGGGACGCACCGCGGTCGTGTCAAGCGCTAGAGTCGAGAACAGTCCGAGTTTGTTACAACGGGGAGCACAGACTTCGTACCCCCCAAAGGAGGCCTGATGGCGCCCGGGAAGCTCACCCTCGCCAGCCGGACGGCCCAGCAGCTCCGCGCTGCAATCAGTGCGGGTGACTACGCACCGGGCTCCCGCCTCCCCACCGAGTTCGAGCTGGCCAGGACACTCGGCGTCTCCCGCTCCACGATCCGCACGGCCCTCCGTGAGCTCGCGGTGCTCCGCCTCGTGCGTACCGAGCACGGCGTGGGAACGTTCGTGGCCGAGCAGCCGGCGGTGAGCGCGGGCCTCGAGCAGCTCGACTCCATCACGGAGTCCATCCGCTCCACCGGGCGCGAACCCGGCATGCGCTACGTGAGCCGGATCGTGCGCCCGGTGCTCCCCGAAGAGGCGGCCCGGATGCAGGTCCCGGGCGACACCGAGGTGCTCGAGATGCGTCGAACCATCTACGCGGACACCGAGGTGATGGCCTTCTCGTACGACCTGCTGCCCGCGAGCCTGCTTCCCGAGGGCTTCGATATCGAGAGCATCGAAGGCTCCCTGTTTGCCACGATGGTGGACCGGTTCGGCGTGGCTCCGCACCACTCCACCGCCCAGGTGCACGCCGTCCACTCCGAGCATGTGGGCTGGGGCCCCGAGGCCAACGGGCACGATCTCTTCGTACTCCTCAACCAGCTCCACTTCGATGTGAACGACTCACTGTTGCTCTACTCCCGCACCTATTTCATCGAGGGCCGCTACGAGTTCACCATCCTGCGCGGCCGCACCTGACCACCTGCCGCCCCCCCACCCCCCTTTCGCCGACTGTGTGGCTTAGGTTCCACACCCACCCCGCCGACTGTGTGGCTTAGGTTCCACCCAGCCCCCGCCGACTGTGTGGCTTAGTTCGATTCGACCCACCTACGCCACACAGTCGGCGAACGCGCGCGCACCTTTCCACGGGCCCTTGGTCCTCTTGACTCACGCGCCGCCACCGCCCTATGTTGTAGGACAACCTCAAGGTTAGGTGGTGACAACTATGCGTCCCTGGCCGGGCGACGACGCAGTCGCGCAGCACAGCAGCGATCCCTTCCTCAGTGAACTGGTGGCAGCAACCCGCCTCCTCGGCGAGGACCCCGCCCTCGTCCTCCACGGCGGCGGCAACTCCTCCGTGAAGAGCACGGTCCGGGACATCACCGGCAGGGAGGTCCCCGTCCTCCACATGAAGGCATCTGGGTCCTCCATGGAGGACGCCGCGGCGGATTCGTTCACCGCGCTGGACCTCTCCCGCCTCCGCGAGCTCCTCCCGCCCACGGTCCTCACCGATGAGCAGTTCGAGCGCGAGGTGCGCGCCGCCCAATTCGATCCGGACGCCGCCTCCCCCTCGCTCGAGAGCCTCGTGCACGCCGCGCTCCCCCACACGGCGATCCTCCACTCGCACGCAGACATCGTGGTGGCGATCACGGACACCCCGGACGGCGAGGCCGCGATCCAGGACGCCCTCGGCCCCGAGGTCGTAGTGCTCCCGTACGGCATGCCGGGCGAGCAGCTCGCCGCCATTGTCCACCGCACCTGGGCGGAGCAGGGGGGCCCCCACATCACCGGCCTCGTGGTCCCGCGCCACGGCCTCTTCACCCTCGCCGCCACCTCCCGTGAGGCGTACGCACTCCACGCCGGCTTCGTCGCGCGCGTCCACGCGTGGGTCGCCTCCCGCGGCGGGTTCCCCCTCCCCCCGGCCGACGACGGGGGCCGGGTTCCGTCGTCGGCCACCGGACCCACGGACGCGGGTGGCGACGGCGACGCGGCGCACCCCCAACCGTCGGGGACTTCGGGCCTCGTGGAACTCGCGCGGCTGCGGCGAGCGATCTCCGACGCGGCGGGGCGCGACATGCTGTTGCGCCTGCACGCCGATGCGGAGGCGCGCGCCTTCACCGCGGACCCCACGCTTGCTGCGGCGGCCACCCGCGGGCCGATCACGCCGGACCACGCCACCCGCACGAAGGGGTTCCCGCTCGTGCTGTCCCGCACGGTGGGACCGAACTATGGGCACACAGTCGACGAGGAGAAGCCGGCGGACGCTGGCCTACGGCACACAGTCGATGAAAAGAAGGGTGTCGATGAAGAGAAGGGCGTCGGCCGAGATGTGGCCGGGTTTGCGGAGGAGTACCGCGCGTACGTGCAGCGGAACCGGAGCCGTCGCGATCGTTCGCTCACGGAGCTGGACCCGGCGCCGCGGTTGATCCTCGATCCGGAGCGCGGCCTCCTCGTGGCCGGTCCCAGTGCGGGCGAGCTGACCGTGAACTCGGACATCGCGCGGCACTGGATGCAGGTGGTGCGCACCGCGGAGTCCCTCGGCGGCTACCAGCCGGTCAGCGAGGACCACGTGTTCGACCTCGAGTACTGGAGCCTCCAGCAGGCAAAGATGACCCGCGGCCGCAACCCGCGCCCGCTCGACGGCCAGGTGGCCATCGTGACCGGCGCCGCCTCCGGGATCGGACGGGCCTGCGCGCAGGCGCTGCTCGACGCCGGCTGCGCGGTGGTGGGCTGGGACCTGAACCCGGATGTTGCCTCCACGTTCGCGACCCCCGCCTGGCGGGGCGTACAGGTGGACGTGACCGAACAGGCCGCCGTGGAGCACGGGCTCCGCGTGGCGGTGGAGGAGTTCGGCGGCCTCGACATCCTCGTGGTGGGCGCCGGCATCTTCCCCACCTCCAAGCCAATCGGCGAGATGGAGCTCGACGTGTTCCGCCGCACCATGGCGGTGAACGTGGACTCCGTGGTCACCCTCTATGGGCTCGCGTGGCCGCTGCTGGAACACTCCCGCCAGGGCGGGCGCGTGGTGGTGGTGGCCTCCAAGAACGTGATCGCCCCCGGCTCCGGCGCCGCCGCCTACTCCAGCTCGAAGGCCGCGCTCACGCAGCTCTCCCGCGTGGCCGCCCTCGAATGGGCGCCCAAGGGCATCCGCGTGAACCTCATGCACCCGGACGCCGTGTTCGACACGGGCCTGTGGACCCCCGAGCTCCTCGCCGCCCGCGCCGCCCACTACGGCCTCACCGTTGACGAGTACAAGCGTCGCAACCTGCTGAAGGCCGAGGTCACCTCCGCCACCTGCGGCGCGATGGCGCTCGCCATGGTCACGGAACCCTTCCGCTGCACCACCGGCGCCCAGGTGGCGATCGACGGCGGCAGCGACCGCACCATCTGATCGCGCCACCCGCCGCTCGCCGGCGCCCACCCACCACTGCCACCGACCACGACCACCACCGCCACCCACCGCCACCCCGGACCCGCATCCGAGCCATCACACCCCCACAGGAGAACCCATGCAGCAGGCGTCGATGTCCACCGCCCAGTACCGCCACGGCGATCACGGCCCCGCCTACCTGATCGAGGGACCCACCTCGGACATCGGCGTGCTCCGCCTCCGCGCGGGGGATGACATGGTCAACCACTTCCACCGCCAGTGCGACGAATCGTTCATCGTGGTGGAGGGCGAGGTCACCCTCTACGTGGACTGCGGGGCCCCCATCCAGCTCACTGTCGGCGACGTGGCCCGCTGCACACCCGGCGAGCTCCACTACTTCCGCAACGAGTCCGACACCGCGATGCGGCTCGTGTTCATCAAGTCGCCCCAGTCCCCGGGAGACACGATCCCCGTCCCGTGGACGCCGGGCGATCCCTCCGTCACGATCGACGACGCCGGCTAGGGGGCGCCGTCGCCGGCCCCCAGCCGGAAACC
>JAAZBW010000368.1 GCA_012513625.1 Actinomycetales bacterium
AGAAGCGCCGCAAGCGCATGTCGAAGAAGAAGCACCGCAAGCTGCTTCGCAAGACTCGCCACCAGCGCCGTAACAAGAAGTAGCGAGACCAGGGCCCGGAGAGATCCGGGCCCTCGTGCTTTCTGCGGAAGGGGGAGCGGAGTGGTCGCCCAGCGGAGCGGCCGCGCGGTCTACCCACGTGGCTCCGGCCCCGTAACTACGTGCGGGCGGCGATAACGAAGATGTCCTCCACCAGCCCGAACACTTCGGTCTGCGCGAGGATCGACTCCATCGGATCCGTTGTGGAGGTGAGCACCACCACCGTGAGGACCGCACCGTCCTCCCGCTCCGCCCGCCACGAACCGGTGAGCACGCCCACCGAACTGCCGCCCTTGAAGGCGATCACCGGCCAGGCGGTGGTATCGAGCTCGAGGCCGATGCCCGGATTGATCGTGAGGATCTCCTCCACCACCGGGTCCTCGAACGCGGCGAGGACCCTGTGCACCGCCGCGATGTCCTGCGCGGAGGCGAACCAGTCGAGTCCCTCATCCCACACGGCCTCCTCGTTGCCCTCCTCCACCACGAGGGGAGAGCCGGCAATCTCCTCGAGCATGCCGCGGCGGGCGGACTCGTCCGCTTCCGACCACCGCTCCGGGTATCCGCCCTCGCCCCAGCCGAGCTGGAAGAGCTCCCGGGTGGTGAGCAGGGGCCGCATGAGCGACGGGTCGAAATGCTCGGCAGCCACCACGGCGGACTCCACCGCCTCGCGCCCGATCCGATCGATGAGCAGGTCGGTCGCCGTGTTGTCCGAAACGGAGATCATGGCCGCCGCGGCCTCGCGCACTGTGACCTCGAAGACGCCCTCGAACTCGCCGGCAGGCAGGGAGTACAGGTCCTCGGTGAGGGTGAGCTGCTCATCCCAGGCGAGCGAGCCGTCGTCGACCGCCTCCGCAACGGCGAGCAGGACGTACAGCTTGAAGATGGACGCGAGGGGCGCGGCGTCGTCAGGGTCGAGCGAGAGGAGCTCGGAGGTGGAGCCGTCCGGTTGGGTGAGCGTGACGAGGGCGCGCGTGGTGGTGGGGAGGGCGGCGAGGCGGCTATCGACCTCCTCGATGGAGGTGGCCGACTCGTGGGCGCCGGCGGAGGGTGTGAAGAGGACCCCGGAGAGGAGGCCGTCCTCGTCCAGGGCGAGGCTCATATCGAGCGGTGCACCGAGCTCGCCCCCAAGCGTGGCGACGGCCTGCGTGTCCGAACCCTGGTAGGCCGTCACCACAAAGGGCCGGGCGGGCCGGATCGCCGAGTTGAGGACCTCCGCGAGTTCCTCCGCGGAGATGGCGTCGAGCAGGATGGGGGAGAGGCGGCCGTCGAGGTCCGTCGTGAGCACCTCCTCGTCCTGGTTCACGAGGTCCACGAGGAAGGTGGCCATCTCTCCCACCCCCGTATCCGGGATCTCGACGGGGGCCTCCACGGTGGCGGTCGCGTCCACGGGCGCCTCCTCGGCGGTGCTTTCGGTGGTTGCGGCCGGAGCCGTGGAGCCGGCGCTCTCCGGATCAGAGCCGGAGCATCCCACGAGGGCGAGGGCGGCGGCGAGCAGCAGGGCGAGCAGGCGACGCATGGTGTCCTTTCGTTCCCACACACGCTAACCGGAAGGGCAGGGAGCCGCGCTTCGGGCTTCCGGACCTCCCTCCCACGTGAGGGACAATGGCGCACATGACGGAGACGGGCGCCGAGGCGCGGATCGTGCTCTACGTGCGCGAAGACTGCCACCTCTGCGATATCGCGCACCAGATCGTGGAGCAGGTGAGCCTCGAGTCCGGTGACGAGTACCTCGCTGTGGACATCGACCACTACCCGGAGTTGCGCAAGCGCTTCCACGAGGACGTACCGGTGCTTGCCG
>JAAZBW010000369.1 GCA_012513625.1 Actinomycetales bacterium
GAAGAGCAGTGCGTAGCCGATCTGGCCAGCGGCACCGGTAACGGTTACGGTGACGGGTTTCTGGGGCATGGGTTCTCCTTGCGACTGGACCTGTGGGCACCAGCCTACCGAGCACGTGGGGCTACCCATCAGTCGGAACGTCCCTAATTCGGACCGATTCCGGATGCTGCCCGAAAGACCCTACTCTGGCTGCGTGACTGCGCCCGAACTCGTCCTCACGCTCTCCTGCCCCGACCGCCGCGGGATCGTGCACGCCGTCACCGGCGCGCTCGCCGCGGCCGGTGGCAACATCACGGAGTCCCGCCAGTACGGGGACCCGGACAACGGACGCTTCCTCATGCGCGTCCAGGCGGCCGAGGTGCGAGACGAGCCCGGACTACGCGCCGCACTCACGGAGCTCGCGGCCGAGTTCGGTATGACCTGGGACCTCGATACGGTGGGGCGTCCCCTGCGCACCCTGATCATGGCCTCACGGGACGCTCACTGCCTCTCCGACCTGCTCTTCCGCACCCGGGACGGTCGGCTGCCGCTCGATGTGGTGGGCGTGGTCTCGAACCATGACCTGCTCCGCCCGCTGGCCGGGTTCTACGGCGCCGAGTTCCACCACGTGCCGGTCTCGCCCGAGACCAAGCCGGAGGCCGAGGCGGAACTCCTGCGCCTCATCGAGGAGAAGGACGTGGAGCTGGTGGTGCTCGCCCGCTACATGCAGGTGCTGTCCGACGAGGTGTGCCGCCGGCTCTCCGGCCGCGTGATCAACATCCACCACTCGTTCCTTCCCTCCTTCAAGGGGGCCCGCCCGTACGCGCAGGCGCACGCCCGCGGCGTCAAGCTGATCGGCGCCACCGCGCACTACGTGACGGCGGACCTGGATGAGGGCCCGATCATCGAGCAGGACGTGGTGCGCGTGACGCACGAGGATTCGGTGGTGGAACTGCAGGCGCTCGGCCAGGACGTGGAGCGTCAGGTTCTCTCCCGCGCGGTCCGCTGGCATGCGGAGCACCGCGTGCTCCTGGACGGCTCGAAGACCGTGGTGTTCGCCTGACCTGCCCCACACCGCGCGCGGGACTAGTCTCGGTGACATGACCCCCACACGCGTCACGCTCGTGATCCTGGGAGCCAGCGGGGACCTGACCTCCCGGCTGCTGCTGCCCGGCCTCGGCACACTCCTGAAGAACCGCCTGGCGCACGATGTCCGCCTTGTGGGCGCTGCCGTGGAGGCGATGCCGGCGGCGCAGTGGCGTTCGCTCGTGGCGACCGCGCTGGGTGAGGGTGGCTGCCCGGCGGACGAGCTCGGCCCGCTCCTCGCGTCCACCGAGTTCGTCCAGCTCGACGTCACGAATCGTGAGCACCTCGCCGCACTGCTCGCGCGGGTGGATGAGCCGGGCCGGCCCGTGGTGCTGTACTTCGCGCTGCCGCCCACGGTCTCCCAGCGCGCCTGCGAGCTACTTGCTGACCTCGAGCTGCCGGACGGGCTCCGGCTCGCCATTGAGAAGCCGTTCGGCTCCTCCCTCGAGTCCGCGCAGGAGTTCAACCGGGTGCTCACCTCCGTGGTGCCGGAGGACCAGATCTTCCGCGTGGACCACTACCTCGGCAAGGCCACGGTGCTGAACCTGCTGGGTCTCCGGTTCGCCAACCGGATCTTCGAGCCCATCTGGAATGCCACGAACATCGAGTGGGTGGACATCGTAGTGGACGAGCAGCTGGCGCTCGAGGGACGTGCCGGCTACTACGACCACGCCGGGGCGCTGAGGGACATGGTGCAGAGCCACCTGCTGCTCGTTCTCGCGATGGTGGCCATGGAGGCTCCCGCCCGGATCGACGCGCTCGAGGTGCGCGACCTCATGAGCCACACCCTGCGGCGGGTCCACCTCGTGGGTGACTCCGGCAGCTCCTCCCGCCGGGCGCGCTACACCGCGGGAACCGTGGATGGCCGGGCCGTCCCGGACTACGTGGACGAGGAGGGCATGGATACCGCCAACAAGACGGAGACGCTCGCCGAGGTGGAGTTGGAAATCCGCAACGCCCGCTGGGCAGGGGTACGGTTCCGGCTTCGCAGTGGCAAGGCGCTCGGGAGTGGTGTGCGCGCCATCATCGTGAAGTTCCGCGAGGTGGCCTACCTGCCGGAGGGCTTCGAGGGCCGTGCTCCCGCGAACGTCCTGGTGCTCGGAATGGCGCCGGAGTCCATCCAACTCGCGATCGCCACCAACGGCGGCGGACGCGCCTGGAACTTCGAGGTCACCCCGCTCTCCATCCAGCTGGGCCAGAGCGAGCTGCGCCCGTATGGAGAGATCCTCGAGGGCATCATCACCGGAGATCCGCTGCTCTCCGTGCGCGGGGACGTGGCGGAGGAGTGCTGGCGGATCCTCACCCCCGTGTTGGAGGCATGGAGGGCGGGCGAGGTCCCGCTCGAGGAGTACCCGGCCGGCTCCGACGGCCCGAACTCCTGGGACTGA
>JAAZBW010000370.1 GCA_012513625.1 Actinomycetales bacterium
GGTGGTCAGAGGTCAGAGGTCAGAGTTGGTTGCCCGCCACGCTGAAGGTGTCGCAGGACTGCACGGTGCCGCCGTTGTAGCCGGTGGCGAACCAGCGCATCCGCTGCTCGGAGGTGCCGTGGCTGAAGGTTTCCGGGATCGCCCGTCCCTGCGTGCGTTCCTGGATCCGGTCGTCTCCCACGGCGGAGGCAGCCGTGAGCGCGGAGCGCAGCTCGTCCTCGGTGGGCGAAACCAGGAACGCCTGCCCGCTCTCTGGGTCGATCGTGGAGGAGGCATGGCGCACCCACATGCCGGCGAGGCAGTCGGCCTGCAGCTCGAGGCGCACGGCGCCGGAAGTGGCGCCGGTCTGGCGGGTGTCCACCTGGCTCATGTAGCCGAGCTGGTTCTGGATGTGGTGGCCCCACTCGTGCGCCACGATGTACATCTGCGCGAGGGGCGCGTTCTCGGCGCCCAACTGTGTCTCGAGCTGCTGGAAGAAGCCCACGTCCAGGTACACGCCCTGGTCCGCGGGGCAGTAGAACGGTCCGACGGCGGAGGTCGCCTGACCGCACGCGGTGTTCACCGCGCCCTCGAATACAGTGAAGCTCGGCATCACGTAATCGACCCCCGCCTGCACGGGGAGTGCCTCCACCCAGAGGGCGTCGAGAGATTCGGCGGTGGCCACCATCCGGCACTCGTCGTACTGGTTCGCAGCCTCGGCTGTGGTGCAGTGCTCGAGGCTGATGCCCTCGGCCTCACTCGTGGATCCGCCGCCGAGTGCGCCGGAGAGGTCCATTCCGGTGAACATGAAGATGATCAGGGCGATGATGCCGCCGATTCCGCCCACGGCGGCTCCTGTCCCGGCCCGCGACGTCTTCACGCGGTTCGGGTCGGTTCTGATGCCCTCGTTGAACGTCATTCAGTGGCCTCCTCGGGGTCGGAGCCCATCCTATTGTCGGTAGTAGCCACATGCCTGCGATACTGACCCGCGTGCTTGTCGTGTCAGACCTGAATATGCGGATCGCCGCCCGCGAACTCATCCGCGGCGCCTCGTTCCGCGTGGACTCGGGCATGAGGATCGGCCTCGTGGGCCGCAACGGCGCGGGCAAGACCACCCTCACCCGCCTGCTCGCGGGCGAGGAACTCGCGAACGACGCCATGGCGTACACGGGAAGTGTGCACCGCAGCGGGAGCATCGGGTACCTGCCGCAGGACTCCCGCGCGGGGGACCTCCAGGAGAAGGCCAGGGACCGGGTGCTCTCGGCCCGGGGAATCGAGGGCATCCTGCGGCGGATCAAGCGCGCAGAGCACGAGATGTCCACCACGGAGGGGGCGAAGCTGGCGCGGGCGATGGAGCGCCACGGCCGCCTCGATGCCGAATTCGCGGCTCAGGGGGGCTGGGCGGCCGAGTCCGAGGCCGCACGCATCACCGCATCGCTCGGCCTTCCCACGCGGGTCCTCGACCAGCCGCTCGAGACGCTCTCCGGCGGTCAGCGCCGGCGCGTGGAGCTCGCCCGGATCCTCTTCTCGGACGCGAAGACGCTCCTGCTCGACGAGCCCACCAACC
>JAAZBW010000371.1 GCA_012513625.1 Actinomycetales bacterium
CGGGCTCCACCGGGATCGAGGGCAGCCTCCCCGAACGCCTCCACGTCTCCGACGGGTGGGACGAGGCGATCGCCGCCGCGCTGGGGCCCTGGGCGGACGCCGCGGTGGCCACCCACCCGGGCGCTGCCGTGGACGCCCTGCGGGCCGCCCGCGAGGCCGAGACCGGCACCGTCCGGCTCGTGGTGGCGGCGCCCGGCACCCGCGCCGCTGGCGTGCCCGACGGACTCCTCCCCGCGGGCTCGGCCCTCTCCTCCGACGACGACGCCACGCTCGCCGCCGTGCGCCACATCCTCGGCGCCGTGGTCCTCGTGGAAGACCTCGCGGAGGCGCGCGCCGTGGTGGAAGCGCACCCCCAGGTGGTGGCCGCCACCCGGGAGGGAGACCTGCTGGCCGCCACCCACGCCGTGGGCGGTAGCGGCGAGGAGGGCTCGTCCGTGTTCGCCCTGCAGGCGGCCGCCGAAGAGGCGGCACGCGAGGTGGATCAGGCCACCCTCAGCCTCGAGGCCGTCCGCTTCGAGCTGGGCCCCGCCCGGGAGCGGGTGACCGAGGCCCGCGCCCGAGTGGCCGAGACACTGTCCGAACTCCACGCGTCCGATGCCGCGTTCTCCGCCAGCACGGAGCGGCTCGGCCAGCTTGCCTCCGCCATCCGGAGCGCCCACGCCGAGGCCGACCGAGCGGCGCCCGCGATCGGGCGCCTCGAGGGCGAGATCGCGGAGCACGAGAAGGAGCTTGCGGCCCTCGTGGAGCGGCTCGAGATTGCGTCTCGCGAGCCAGACGAGGCCGAGGCGGACCTGCGGCAGGCGACCGAACAACGGGACGCGGCCTCCGCCGTCGCCCGGGAGGCCCGGCGCGTGGAGACCGAGGCGCGGCTCCGGCTACGCACCGTTGAGGAGAGGGTGGCGGCCATCGCGGGACGGGCCGCCTCACTGCAGTCCGCGGCGGACGCCGAGCGGGCTGCACGCCGCCGCGCGGAGGAGCGGGAGAGGCGCCGCCAGCGGCAGGCGAGCGTGGCAAACGAGACGCGTGAACGGGCGCAGCAGGCGCTCGGCGCGGTCGAGGTCTCCCTGGAGCAGGCTGCGGACGCCCGGGCGGCCAGCGAAGAGGAGCGCGAGGTCCACACCACAGAGAGCGCTCGGGCCCGCACCAGGATCGATCAGCTCGCGGCCGAGTTCTCACGGGTGACGGACGCGGCCCACCGGGACGAGGTGGCCCGTGCGGAGCAGCGGCTGCGCATCGAGCAGTACGAGGAGAAATCGATCGCGGAACTCGGGCTCGACCCCCAGGTACTGGTGGAGGAGTTCGGCCCCCACGTGCCCGTGCCGGTGTTCGTGCCCGGCAGCGCGGACGAACCGGAGACGCACCCGTTCGTGCGCGGGGAGCAGGAGAAGCGGCTTGCGCGGGCCTCGAAGGACCTGGAGCGCCTCGGGAAGGTGAACCCGCTAGCCCTCGAGGAGCATGCGGCCCTTGCGGAGCGGCACCAGTACCTCACGGACCAGTTGGCAGACCTGCGGAAGTCCCGCATGGACCTCCTCGAGATCGTGCGCGAGATCGACGTGCACGTGGAGAACGTGTTCGCGGAGGCGTTCTCGGACACCGCCCGGCAGTTCGAGCAGGTGTTCACCCGCCTCTTCCCGGGAGGTGAGGGGAAGCTGGTCCTCACCGAGCCGGAGGACATGCTGGCCACGGGCATCGAGATCGAGGCACGGCCCGCGGGAAAGAAGGTGAAGCGCCTCTCGCTGCTCTCCGGTGGCGAGCGCTCACTCACCGCGGTGGCCCTCCTGATCGCGATCTTCAAGGCCCGGCCCTCGCCGTTCTACGTGATGGACGAGGTGGAGGCAGCGCTCGATGACACGAACCTGGGCCGGCTGCTCGAACTCTTCCGGGAACTACGGGAGGACTCACAGATCCTCGTGGTGACCCACCAGAAGCGCACCATGGAGGTGGCGGACGCCCTTTACGGAGTCACCATGCGTGCGGGCGTGACGGAGGTCATCTCCCAGCGCCTCGAGAGGGC
>JAAZBW010000372.1 GCA_012513625.1 Actinomycetales bacterium
CGGTGGGAGGTCCTCCTGCTCGCCACTGCCTCGTTCGCCATCTACATGCGCTCACTCGGAAACGTCCTGCGCGGGCGTGAGGTCCCGTGGAGCGTGACCGGCCGGGTGGGCGCCGCCAACTCGCCGTTCAACTACATCCTTCCGCAGGCCTGGATGTTCCTGTACCTCGCCCTCACCACGATGATCGGGACCCTCAAGTGGTCCTGGACGGGCGAGGCGTCGATCGCCCTCGTCTGGAACGTCATCAACATGACGGCGTTCGGCGTCTTCATCGTGCTTGCCTTCCAGGAGTCGCGCCGCCTGCGCCGCGGCGAGGAGGCCTCCCATCCCATCGCGGCTTCGCCCGTACCCGTCGCAGCCTGAGAGGATTCACATGGTTCGCAGATTCTTCACCTTCCTCGTGGGAGCCTTCCTGATCTCCGCGGTCTCCGCGGCAGGGCTCTACTACTCGTACGTCTCCACCCAGCAGGTCTCCACCAACCTCTCCACGCTGGAGGCACCCACGGTGACCGTCGGGACTCCCTGGGCGGGCACGATTGTCCAGGTCCACGCGCGCGACGGTGACACCGTTGCGGCGGGAGACGAGCTCATGACCGTTCAGTCGCCTGCGCTCTCCGACGCCGTCCTCCAGTCGGGTGGCGTGCAGCTGGAGTCCGACAGCTACCGGGTGTCCGACACGGGTACGGTCACCCTTCTCGCCCCGGCGAGCGGGGTGGTCCGCGGCCTGCCCCCGCAGGCCGGCTCGTACGCTGCCCCGAACGCGACGCTCGCGTCGATCTCGGTGGAAGGTGATCTGGTGGTGCGCTCGAGTCTCACCCTCACCGCGCAGGAGTTCCGCCGCATCGGCCAGGAGGCGGTCGTTGACGTCACCCTGCCGAATGGGGATTCGGTTTCGACCGAGGCCATCTCGCTGGAGTTCGACACCGTGGAACCGGGCGAGCGTTCCGCGACCGCCACTGTGCTCTCGCGCAGCGACGCCCTCCCCGACGCCTCGAGCCTGGTCTCGGGAATGCCGGTGGACGGCCAGCTCCGCCTTGAGGGCAGCCCCGGCTTCGGCACGTGGGTGGGCGAGTGGTTCACCTCGCTGGTCACTCCTGACGGGTTCCGCCGGTGAGGGCCCGGATCGCGGCCTCCGCCGTCCTCCTCGGCCTCGTGCTCGCCGGGTGCTCACCCACCGGAAACGGTGGCGGGGTGCCCGAGAGTCCCGCGAGCACTCGCCCCGCGCTCCAGTCCACGGCGGCGGACGAACTCGCCGCCCGCCTGGACACCATTCCCTCGGCCTACGAGGGCCCTGTTCGCGTGCGGGAGGGTGTTCGTCCGCCCACCAACCACTGGACTGCCGGCGCCGTCTTCAACGAGGATCCCATGCCCGTATTCACCGGGATCCTCGCCTTCCAGCCCCGTGACGACGGCGCCGCCGTGGTGCTGCCCGACGTCACCGCGGTGGACCGTTCGATCTTCGGGACCTTCGTTCCCGACCTCGACCTCACCCTCGACTCCGACTCGTTCCTCCTGACGGAGGTGGACGCACTCTCGGCGCGGTTCACCTTCCGTTCCGGGGACGCGGAGGTGGTCCACCTCCGCGCCGCCACCGGGTGGCCCTACCTCCAGTTCGAGGGCGTGGCCGATGGGGAGCTCACCCTGGGCGCACCCGCCGAGACGCTCGACGGGCACGACGGCGCCGTGGTCGTGCAGGGCCCGCTGGCCACCTACCTCCTGATCGGGGAGGGTGTGGAGGCCGGTGCATCCGTCACACTGGGAGCCGGCGAGGTGCTGCACCTCGCCGCCCTCCCCGAGGGCGCTTCGGACGAGGCGATCGGCCGCCTGATCGACGGCGCCGTCCGCCTCGACGGCACGGAGACGTCGTACGCGACGGACGAGTCGACGTCGTCGACCACCTTCTCCCTGGCGACCGAGGGGGAGACCCTGTTCGGGGCGCGGGACCACCAGGACTTCGGTGCGCCCACAGACCTCGTGTACGAGACCTCGACGGGACCAGTGGTGCTGCACGCCGGCAGCGAGTTCACCACCTCGACGGACGCGGTGCCCGTGACGGACCGACTGGACCTGTCCGGGCTCACGGAGGACCAACGCGCCGAGCTGACCGCGATGGTCGAGCAGGACGCCGCGGCGTCGGTGTTCGATGGCGGCGACACGTACAACTTCGGCAAGCAGGTCTACCGCGGCTCGACGCTCTACCGGATGGCCCTCGACCTGGGACTCGACGAGGTGGCGACGGTGCTCGCCACCGAGATCGACACGGCGCTGGGGGAGTGGACCGCGAACGAGTGCGCGGAGGGCGCGGTGCGCTGCTTCGCATACGACGAGGTACTCGGCTCCGTGATGGGCCTGGCCCCGGCGTACGGCACGGAGATGGCGAACGACCACCACTTCCACTACGGCTACTTCCTGCACGCCCTCGGCGTGATGGGCATGGAGGACCCGGAGTTCGCAGAGCGCCATGCGGAGCTCGGGGCACTGCTGGCGGCCGAGATCGCGGCACCGCAGGCCTCGGAGCTCTTCCCCCAGCGTCGTTCGTTCGACGACTGGGCGGGGCACTCGTGGGCGTCCGGGGTGGCTCCGTTCGCGGACGGAAACAACCAGGAATCCACCTCGGAGGCAGTGGCAGCCTGGGCGGGTCTCGCACTGTGGGCGGACTCGGTGGGGGATGCCGAGGCGGCGCGGCAGGCCAGGTGGATGCTCTCCTTCGAGGTACGTACAGCGTACGA
>JAAZBW010000373.1 GCA_012513625.1 Actinomycetales bacterium
GCGAGTTGGTCATGTGGGTCTGCACCACGGCGGTGCCGTCGAAGCCGGGTCCGGCGCCCGAGCCGGAGGAGAGCGTCTCGTAGTACTGGTGGCGCGCGTTGCCGAAGGAGACGTTGTTCATGGTGCCCGCGCCCTCCGCCTGCACACGTAGTGCCGCGTAGAGCGCGCCCGTCACCATCTGGGAAGTCTCCACATTCCCCCCGACGACGGCGGCCGGGTACGTGGGCGAGAGCATCGAGCCCTCCGGTAGCACGATGGTCAGGGGCCGCAGGCAGCCGTCGTTCAGGGGGATCTCGTCATCGACGAGGGTGCGGAAGACGTAGAGCACGGCCGCGGTGGTGACGGCCGCGGGCGCGTTGATGTTGGTATCCAGCTGCGCGGAGGTGCCGGTGAAGTCGAGGGTGGCGGAGCGGGAGCCGCGGTCCACGCGTACGGCCACACGGATGGTGGCGCCGGAGTCCGTTTCGTAGGTGTGTTCGCCGTCATCCAGGTGGGCGATCACGCGGCGCACGGCCTCCTCGGCGTTGTCCTGCACGTGGCACATGTAGGCCTGCACCACGCCGAGGCCGAACTGGGCGATCATCGCGCGGATCTCGTGTGCGCCGCGTGCGTTGGCCGCCACCTGGGCACGCAGGTCCGCGAGGTTCACGTCCGGGCTGCGCGAGGGGTATGGCCCACCATCCAGCAGCGCGTGGGTCTCGGCCTCCCGAAGGCGGCCGTCCTCCACGAGCAGCCAGGCGTCGAAGAGGACGCCCTCTTCCTCCACAGTCCGCGAGCGCGCGGGCATCGATCCGGGAGTGATGCCGCCGATCTCGGCGTGGTGCCCGCGGGAGGCCACCCAGAAGAGCACCTGGCGCCCCTCGTCGTCGTGGACGGGGCTGATCACGGTGATGTCCGGCAGGTGGGTGCCGCCGTGGTACGGGTCATTGACGGCGTACGTATCCCCTGGCCGGATCCGGTCCGTGTGGCGCGCGATCACCTCGCGCACCGCCTGCCCCATCGAGCCGAGATGCACGGGAATGTGGGGCGCGTTCGCGATGAGGCGGCCGTCCGGATCGAACAGGGCGCAGGAGAAGTCCAGCCGCTCCTTGATGTTGACGGACTGCGCGGTCTGCTCGAGCCGCACGCCCATCTGCTCGGCCACAGACATGAAGAGGTTGTTGAAGATCTCGAGCCGCACCGGGTCTACCGCGGTGGCGGAATCGTCGGCCGCACCCGGCTTCACCGCACCGACCGCCACCCGGTCGAGGCGCAGTTCACCGCCCTCCCCCACGACGGCGCTCCAACCCTCCTCCAACACCGTGGTGGCGTTCTCCTCCGCCACGAGCGCGGGCCCCTCCACCCGGGCGCCCGGCGCAAGGTCCGGACGCCGCAGGAGCGGCACCGTCCGCCACCGGCCGTCCACATACATGCGGACCTCGTCAGCCGACGCACCCTCGCCCACCTCGTCCGGTGAGGCCGGCCCGCCAGGGTGGGCTCCGCCGTCGGGAAGCGCGGCAGCGCCC
>JAAZBW010000374.1 GCA_012513625.1 Actinomycetales bacterium
CCGCAGGATGTGGGGTGGTCGAGGCGGGTGCGGCGTCCACCGCCGGGTCGGGGCGGCCGTAGACGGTGCGCACCCACATGTCCGAGGCGGTGGCGAGCAGCGGTTCGAGCAGCCCTTCCGGGTGGTAGACCATCCGCTCGAGCACGGTCTCGTTGATGTGGATCAGGCCCTCGGCCAGGAAGGCCGGGTCGGCACCTTCGGGGGCCCGGCCGGCCGCGCGCTCGGCGGCGATGAACTCGGCGATGGGTGCGGACATGGTCCGGCGCGAGGCGTCCCACATGTCGCGGGTCGGTTCGTGCTGGGTGCGGGCTGTGAGCAGGGCGCGGTAGATGTGGCCGTTCTCCAGCACCCGGTCGATCAGCAGCTCGAGCGCCGTGCGTACCCGGCTGTGGAACTCGCCGGGGCCGTGGACGATCATCTCAGTGGCCTTGCGCGCCTCGGTGTTGACCACGACGAGCAGCATGGTCACGGCCGCGGCCTTGGACTCGAAGTAGAAGTAGAACGCCGAGCGGGTGATGCCGGTGGCGTCGGTCAGGTCCGCCACGGAGATGTCGTCCAGCGCCGTGGTCCGCAGGCGTTCGTCCAGTGCGGTGAGGATGGCCTCCCGGCGTCGGTCCCCGCGAGGGGAGGCGGCCGTCGGCTGGGGGCCGGGGCTCATGCGCTCATCCGGACACGTGCGTCGGCACCGTGCGTCCGGGCCCGCTCGAGGCCCTGCGGGATCTCCTTGGTGCGCAGGTCGTGCTCGTAGAGGAAGTAGTCGACCTGCTGCTGGTGGCGGGGGGTGTCGAGCATGTGGCCGATGTACTTCTTCTCGTCCTCCACGATCACCCGTCGCATCTCCTCCACCGGCGGGGTGCGGTAGAGCCCGGCGGCCCAGGCGGCCACCAGGCGGGCCTGCGCCTCGACGAACGGGAACAGGGTGGGCGTGGACTGGGCGAACCCGACGAGCGCCAGGTCGTCGATCCCGGGCGAGAACATCCGCTTGTAGAGGGGCACGTGGTTGTGGTCGTCCGCGCTGAGGAACTCGCGGTCGAAGAACGGGAAGGTGGTGTTGTAGCCGGTGGCCTGGATCATCACGTCGAACTCGTCGCTGGTGCCGTCTGCGAAGTCCACCGTGCGGCCGTCGAGGCGGGCGATGTCCCCCTTGGCGGTCACGTCGCCCGAACCCAGGCGCAGCGGGAGCTCGACCGACTGGGTGGGGTGCGCCTCGAAGAACTTGTGGTTGGGCTTGGGCAGGCCGTAGCCCTCCGGGGTGCCCGCCGACATGGGCTGCATCGCCTGGATCACCTTGCGCTGCCACGAATAGGGCACGTACGGGAGCGTCGCGAAGTACTTGTCCGCGGGCTTGCCGGCGATGTACTTGGGCACGATCCATGCGCTTGACCGGGTGGAGATCACCACCTCGTTGCGCATGACCTTGGAGGAGAGTTCCACGGCGATGTCGGCGGCGCTGTTGCCGATCCCCACCACGAGAATCTTCTTGTCCATGAGGTGCAGCGGATCCCACGGATCGATGTAGGCGTGGGAGTGGATCATCTCGCCGGTGAACTCACCCGGGAAGTCGGCGAAGCGCGGGTCCCAGTGATGACCGTTGCCCACCACCAGCAGGTCGAAGCGGCGCGTCTCGCGCGTCGGTCCCCCGTCCCCGGTCCCGCCCCCGGCGCCGGATCCGGACTCGTTGCGGCCCGCGTCGCCGGACCCGCCCCCGGCCGCGGCGCCCGTCCGCTCGGTGGTCAGCTCCCAGCCCCCGTCGGGCAACCGCCGCGCGTGAACCACACGGGTTTCGAACTCGATGAGGCGCAGCAGGTCGAACGCCTCGGCGTAGGAGTCCAGGTACTGCTTGATCTGGGTGTGGTGCGGAAAGTCCGGGAACTCTTCCGGCATCGGGAAGTCGCGGAAGCTCAGCTGGTGCTTGGAGGTGTCGATGTGGAGGGAGCGGTACGCGCTCGAGCTGCCGTTGGGGTTGTCGAACGCCCAGTTGCCGCCGATCCGGTCCGAGGCCTCGAATCCCACTGCCTCGATCCCGTAGTCCTCGAGCATCTTCAGGGTGGTCAGTCCACTGATGCCCGCGCCGATCACGGCGACCGTCGGAGTGAGTGTCATGGAGAACCTCTTCGGCAGAACGGCCGGGCGCCTGAGACGGCCCGGATAGTATGGCGTCTATCACACTATGGCCCTCGGTTGACGGGCGTCAACGACTTGCTCCACGCGAGGGAGGCCCCATGGTCGCAGAGGATCCGAACAGTTCTTGTCGCCACGCGGTGGTCGTCGGAGGGGCTTCGGGGATCGGGGCGGCCACGGTCCGCGCGCTGATCGACGCCGGGTGGCGTGTGACGGTGGGCGATCTCGCCGAGGTCGGACCCGGCCTCGCCGCCGGCCGGGGTCTCGCTGACGCGCCGATGGGGCCGGAGTCCCGGATCGTGGATGTGACCGACGAGGCCTCCGTCGAGGCGCTGTTCGCGGGCACCACTCCCGATCTGGTCGTGAACACCGCCGGGGTCAGCACCCTCGGCCTGGTGGCCGAGCACGACACCGCGGAGTTCCGCCGCGTGCTGGACGTGTGCCTGACCGGCGCGTTCCTGGTGTTCAAGCACGGCGGGCGCGTCGTCCGCGAAGGCGGCTCGATGGTCGCGATCGCCTCGCTCAATGCGCGCCAGCCCGGACGCGGGATGGCCGCCTACTGCGCGGCCAAGGCGGGGCTGGTCTCGCTGGCCCAGGTGGCCGCCATGGAGTTCGGCGAGCGCGGGGTCCGGGTCAACACCATCTCTCCGGGCTTCCTGGTCACGCCGCTCACCGAACCCGTGTTGCAGATCCCGGGTCTGGCCGAGGAGTACGCCGAGAATTCCGTGATCGCCCACCGCGGCACGGCCGA
>JAAZBW010000375.1 GCA_012513625.1 Actinomycetales bacterium
GACAACCCGCTCTCGATTGCGGAGTGGCCCACCAGGTGAAGTGGGGCGCCGGTCACTGTTGCCTCGACCCGATGATGTCGAGCAACGGCACAGCGGGCAGGTCCAGCTCCGCCATCCGTGCGGCATAGACCCCGTGACGCCTGGCCGCCTCACCATGACGGCCGGACCTCACCAGCACGCGGCAGATCTCGTGGTGGGCAGGCTCGTCGTAGGGGTCCCTGTCCAGCACCCGCAACCACAGCATGAGGACTCGGTCAGGCTCCTGTGGCTCCAGGAGTCGTGCCAAGGTTCGGGTCACCGACAGGTAAAGGTTGCGCATGTCGTCGCGCGCCTCGTCGATCCACGGCGTGTAGCGGTCCTCCTCCAGCAGGTCCCCGGCGTAGGAGCGCTCGGCCAGCGTGAGTGGTTCCACAGCCAGGGCCACATTGCCGGAGGACACCGCGTCCAGTCCCCGGTCGGCGGCCTGACGGAATCGCATGACATCCAGGTCCACGACGTCGTAGTTCAGCCCCAGGCGTGGACCCTCGGCGACGATCAGCGCATCGAGGTCCTTGCCCAGGGCGGAGCGCAGCAGGCTCAGCGCCACGGACAGACGGTTGCTGACATCGGGATATGGCTCGTCGGGCCACAGCAGATGGGCTACCTCCTCCCGGGTGGGCTGGCGGTCATGGAGGACGATGAGGATCTTCAGCAGTTCCCGGGCCTTGCCGGAGCGCCACGCCGTGTGGGGGAGCGGTTTGCCGTCGCGCTCAACGGAGAAGGCGCCCAGCGTCCGGATCACCAGCGGCGGCAGATCACGGGTGCCCGTCACCAACCGGTCCACGAAGGTACCGCCGAGCGGCGAGCATCCTGCCTGGGTGAGCCGGTGTTCCAGCGCCATGGTCTCCACCGATCCGGGCGCTTCGCGTCGCGCGATGCCGAGCTCCACCCGGGTGGCGTGGAGTTCGGCGCCCACCTCGCGCCACAGGGGGGCCGCCTCTCGCAGGCCCGGGACGGGGTCTGACTCCAGCAGAGCCTGCAGCATGGCTGCTTCCGCCAGCGCCGCGCGGTTGTCCCGTTGCCGCGCTTCGTCCCATGCCTGGCGGCAGCGCTGCCCGGCCGCCTCTGCGTCACCGGAGGCCAGATCCACCCACGCCTCAGCCAGCCTGCATTCGATGGCCATGACCCCGGTGTCGATGTGACTGGCCCGCCGCGCAGCTTCGTGGGCGCGCTGGGGTTCCGTGTCGGCCAGCACGCGCGACAAACCGATCAGGGCGTGCACCCTGCTCTGCGGATCGCCCGAGATTTCAGCCAGGTCCAGGGCACGCTCGTAGGCGACGCGTGCCTCGCCAACTGCGCCGACATCTACGCCCGCTGCGACGATACCAACCGACGGCTATGCAACCAGGCGTTCTTCACGAAGGTCTACATCGACGAGGACAACGAGCTGCGCGTCGAGCACAACCGGCCCTTCGAAATGCTGCTCGATCCCCAGGTCAACGCCAACGCTCTCACCCGGGCCGCAGACACGAACAAGGCCCGAACCCCCGCCAAAGTTTCCATTGGCAAGGGTTCGAGCCTTGTGCCGTCGGTGGAGCTAGGGGGATTCGAACCCCCGACCTTCTCATTGCGAACGAGACGCGCTACCAACTGCGCCATAGCCCCAAATGCGAGGTCCAGTTTAACACCGCGCCCGGAGTGGAAGAGACGGCGGGGAGGGTGACCCCGGCCACGCCGCATCGGGTGGAACCAAAGTCTGACAGCCCGAACGCTGACGGCCCGAACTTTGACTGCCCGGACCTCGGCCGCATGCCGGGGTAGGAGCCCGCGTCGCGCGAGCCTACGCCCCGGCCACCCTGCGGCGCGCGAGGATGTCCTCCAGGTCAAAGGTCTGCGCGTCGGGATCCTCGGCCACACCCGGGTACGACGGCGCCGCCTGGCTCGGCCTCTCCGGCACGGCTGCCGTGGGGCCCTCCTCCGCCTCGAAAGGCATCGGCTCCCGGCGCGGCACCTCAGCCTTCAGAGTGTAGGTGGGGACCGGAACCGGCACGGGTGTCCACTCAGGACCCCCCTCCACCGGCAGCGGAGCATCCGCCGCGCGCGGCGCGGTCCGCGAAACCTGCTCCTCCCCCAGCTCCACGAACACGGACGGCTCAACGTCCCGCGCGTGCTTGGGCGGCGCGGCCTCGTCCACATCCGGCTCGCTGCGGTGGGTTCCCCGGTAGGGGGTGATGATCTGATCGAAGCTGGGCGCGCCCCCCACCACCGGGGCAGCATGCGCCTCCTCGGTGCGGAAGAGCCGCAACCGCTGGTCGAATCGCGCCATCTCGGCGCGCGCCTTCGCGTCCTCCGCGCGGTCCACCATCGCGGCCCGCACCCCGAGGTACGCCACACCACCCGTCAGCAGCGTGACCGGGATGGCCCAGCCCCAGGCAAGCGTGCCGGCGGAAACCATCACCCAGAGCAGCACGGTGAACGCCACGAGGGTACCCGCGAGTAGGAGGCGTCGACGGCCGGAAGCAGCGCGTCGGGAGATTGCGGCGGCACGAGACGCCCGCGCGGCGGCGAGCTCACGCGCGTTGACCCGACTGGCCTCGGGAGCGGTGGGGCGAATCATCGCTAGTGCCTCCGTTCTACGCTTCGCGATCTCCGGTTTGAGGACGGGCACCCTGTTCTCCGCCCGGCGCTCGGCGATCACTGTGGCGGCTACCGGTTCCACCAACCGCAGGTTCTTGGAGAAGCGGTCGGAGACCCGGGATTCCGCCACCACCGCCCGAGTGCGCGTCAGGTGGGGCACCACGTACCCGAGGACGATCAGGGTCAGTGCGATGAACACCCACCCCGAAAGCTCCACACGTCCAAACTACGGACGCGGCTGCGCCCGGCGCCGCAGGCGCGGCGGCGTGTCCCACTCCCACCTCCCCGTGGGCTCCCGCCGGCGCTACTCCGTGAGCAGCATGCAGGGTACCTCGCTGCCGGCCGCGAGCCGCGTCACGCCCTCGGGCACCACTGCGAGCGCGTTTGCCCGCACCAGCCCGGTGAGCGCGCCGGGCCGGTCGACCGCCTCCCAGCGGTAGCCCTCTCCCGGCGTGCCGGTAAGCCGGGCGGGCACGAACTCCCGCACCCCCGCGGGGGATTCCCAGTCCGCCCCCGCCCGGGCGTGCACGGTGGGCCGGTAGATCTCCGTGTGACCGGCCATGTGCAGCAGTGCCGGCCGCACGAACGCCTCATACGCCACCTGGACCGCCACCGGATCGCCCGGCAGGCACAGCACGGGAGTCTCGCTTCCCGGCTCGCCGATGATCCCCACGCCGAATCGCCGGCCGGGGCTGATCGCCACGTCGTCAAACCGGACGCTGCCGAGCGGACCCACCACGTCACTGACCGTGTCCCCCTGACCCTGCGAGAGCCCGCCGGTGGTGATCACGAGGTCCGCGCGCACGAGCTGGTCCTCGATCAGTTCCCGCAGCTCTCCGTAGGCGTCGGGCGCGGCGCCCACCCGGATCGGCACGGCCCCCGCGTCCGCCACGGCCGAGGCGAGGGCGTGCGAGTTGGCATCGAACACCTGGCCGGCCCGCGCCGGCTTCCCCGGCTCCACCAGTTCATCCCCCACGGAGAGCAGCACCACGCGCGGCTTCGGGTGTACCTCCACCCGCCCGCGCCCGAGCGCCGCCACGAGCGCCAACTCGCGTGGCCCCACTCGCTCGCCGCTCCGCAGGACCACCTCGCCACTCACGGCCTCCGAGGCACGTTCGCGCACCCTCTCGCCCGGCCGCATGGCCCGGCGCACCAGCACGCGCGCGGTTCCACGATCGGTGGCGTCAAGCGGAACCACGGCGTCGGCACCGCCGGGCATCGGCGCTCCCGAGGCGATCAGGACGGCCGCGCCCTCCGGCAGGCGCACGGGCCCGCTGGAACCCGCCCTCACCTCGTCAACCACCACGAGGCCCACCTCGCCCCGGTCCGCCCCGGCCACGTCCGCGGCACGGACCGCGTACCCGTCGAGCGCGGCAAGGTCCGTGACGGGCAGGTCCGCGGGTGCCACCACATCCTCGGCGAGCACGCAGCCCACCGCGTCCGGGAGGACCACCGCAAGGCGGGGCAGCGGCCCGACCACCTCGAGGCAGACCTGAAGGTGCTCGCCGACGCTCCGCATGTGTCCCCTCTCGTGTCCTCCTCCTCAGGTTAACGGCGGTCCGCCCGCCCCCGCGGAGGGCGGGCCGAGCGCCGGCGGGGAGTGTTCCGCAGAGGGCGTAAAGCGCGCGTTCCTCGCGCCGTCTCTCGGGCGGATGAGAGAATGGAGGCATGTCAGAGCCTCTGCGGCTTCCACTCACCCTCGGACTTGAGGTGGAGGATGCGAAGGCCGAACTTCGGAAGGTGGTCCGGGAGCATCGACGCTCACGGACTGCTGCGGAACTCGAACGTCTCGGTCACGAACTCGCGTCCCAGGCACTCGATGCGGTCGGCGACGCCCGCACGGTTGCCCTCTATGTCTCGACCGGGTCGGAGCCACCCACACTGCCCCTGCTGGACGCGCTTCATGCGCGCCGGATCCGCGTCCTGCTCCCGGCACTCGGACCCGGGCTGGAGCGGCGCTGGGCCCTCTATCTCGGCAGCCATGACCTCGCGCAGCAGGCGCCCGGCCGGCCGCCCGAGCCCTCCGGCGAGCGGTTGCCCCCTGAGGCGATCACCCGGGCGGACGTGATCATCACGCCAGCTCTTGCGGTGGACGGCCTCGGAAACCGGCTCGGCCAGGGCGGCGGCTGGTATGACCGGATGCTGAAGCTCGTGGATCCGGCCACCCCCTCGTTCTCCATGCTGTTCGACGAGGAGCTGGTGGATACCCAGCTCCTCCCGCAGGACGAGATGGACGTGCGCGTGCAGGCGGTCATCACGCCCACGCGCGTCTTCCTCCTGGAGGGCTCCCGCCTGCAGCACGCCACCCTCGAGAAGGCGGGCGTCCAGCGGTAGGTGGGGCTCGCCGTCGGGAGTCGACGACGAGAAGCTCGCCCTCCGTA
>JAAZBW010000025.1 GCA_012513625.1 Actinomycetales bacterium
CAGAGGCGCAGCGTGTTCACGTTGCTGGTGCCGTACCCGGTGATCGGCATGTCGTACGGAACCGCCCTCACCGTCAGATCGTTGTAGCTCACGATCTGGGTCTGCTCCTGACGGCGGATGACGAACGGGTAGCCCTCCTCCATCCACGGATCAGGGTGCTCGGTCTGGAACCCATTCTCAAAGAGCTGCTTGAACAGGCCGTACCGGTAGAGGATGCCGTAGCCACGCACCGGCAGGTCGAGCGTGGCGCAGGAGTCGAGGAAGCAGGCGGCGAGGCGGCCGAGGCCGCCGTTTCCGAGCGCCGCGTCCGGCTCCTCCTCGAGGAGCAGGGAGAGGTCCTGGCCGAAGGCGCCGACGGCTTCGCGCGCCGACTCCACGAGGCCCAGGTTGGAGAGATTGTTCAGGAGCGCACGGCCCATCAGGAACTCGGCGGAGAAGTAGTGCTGCTGCCGGGTTGCGGAGTACGCCTTTTCGCTGGCCTCCCAGGAGTCCGCGATCCGGTCCACGATGGCCGCCGAGAGTCCCGCCCACATGTCGAAAGGAGTGGACGCGGAGACGGGCCGCCCGGAGACGGCCCGCACCTGGGCAGCGAAGTCGTGGGTGAGGTCGGTTGTCATGTAGCTTCCTTCTGACTCGATGATGCCCCGAGTCTAGTGTCGGCCAGCATGCCCTCCAGAATCGGCGTGGCAACAGCACGGTGGCCGTACTCCCACAATCGGTTCCGGGGAAGTCGCGCTTCCGGCCTGCAGGCCTAATGCGCTCCGATAGAGTCACCGAGCGTGAGAGCCTTCCGTCGTTTCACCGTCCGACCTGTGCTGCCGGAAGCTCTGGCACCACTCAACTCGCTCGCCATGAACCTGCGCTGGTCGTGGGACGCACGCACCCGTGAGCTCTTCCGCTCACTCGACCCGGAGGCGTGGGACGAGGTGCGGGAGGACCCCGTGGCCCTGCTCGGTCGGCTGTCCGTCGAGCGCCTCGAGGAACTCGCCGCCGACTCCGAGGTGGTGGCCCGCGTCCGCGCGGTCGACGCCGACCTCCGGAACTACCTGATGGAGCCGCGCTGGTACCAGAACGACTACGACGATGAGGCGAAGCCGCGCGCAGTTGCCTACTTCTCGGCCGAGTTCGGCATTACTGCCGTGCTGCCCCAGTACTCGGGTGGCCTGGGTATCCTCGCCGGTGACCACCTCAAGTCTGCCTCGGACCTGGGTGTGCCAATCGTGGGCGTGGGCATCCTCTACGGTGCGGGCTATTTCAAGCAGGCGCTGACCCGGGACGGCTACCAGACGGAGACCTACCCGGTGCTCGACCCTGACGACCTGCCGCTCGAGCTCCTCCGCGAGGACGACGGCACGCCCGCCCGCGTGACTCTCTCACTCCCGGGTGGCCGCACGCTCCGGGCGCAGGTGTGGATCGCCCAGGTGGGCCGCGTGCCGCTCCTCCTCATGGACTCCAACATCCCGGACAACGACGAGACCTCGCGCCACGTCACCGACCGTCTCTACGGCGGCTCCAAGGAGCACCGCCTCCACCAGGAGTTGCTGCTCGGCATGGGTGGGGTGAAGGCGCTGCGCCTCTACTCGCGCATCTCCGGCCACCCGGACCCGGAGGTCTACCACTGCAACGAGGGCCACGCCGGCTTCCTCGGCATCGAGCGCGCCCGTGAGCTCATCGAGGCGGACGGCCTCACATTCGACGAGGCGATCGAGGCCGTGAAGTCGGGAACGGTGTTCACCACGCACACGCCGGTGCCAGCCGGCATCGACAGGTTCGACCAGAGCCTCGTCTACGCCCACTTCTCGGGTGACGCCGAGATTTCCGGGATCGCCCCCGAGGCGATCCTCGCGCTCGGCGCCGAGAACTACGAGGGCGGTGAGCCCGGCATCCACAACATGGCCGTGATGGGCCTGCGCTCCTCCAAGCGTGCGAACGGTGTGGCCAAGCTGCATGGCGCCACCTCCCGCGGCATGTTCCACGCCATGTGGAACGGGTTCGACGTGACCGAGGTGCCGATCACCTCCATCACGAACGGCGTCCACGGTCCCACCTGGACGGACCCGGACATGGTGGAACTCGCCGAGACCACTATGGGCGCCGCGGCGTACCAGGACGGAACGGGATGGCTCCGTGCCACCGGTGACGGCGCCGTCTCCGACGCCGATCTGTGGGCCATGCGCACGAACCTTCGCACCAAGCTCGTGGACTCCGCGCGTGCCCGCGTGCGCAGTTCGTGGCTCGAGCGCGGCGCCTCCCCGGCCGAGCTCGGCTGGACCTCCGAGGTGCTCGACCCGGACGTGCTCACGATCGGCTTCGC
>JAAZBW010000376.1 GCA_012513625.1 Actinomycetales bacterium
CGAGGAACGTGGTGGCCGTCAGCAGGAGCGTGACGCCCAGCAGCATCAGATTGACCGGCGACTCACCCAGCACCACCGTCTGGTTCGTCAGCGCACCAATGGTGAGCACGGCCGGGATCGTGAGCCCCACCGTGGAGACGAGGGCACCGTGGCAGAGGTTGCTCACCCGCTGGATCTCCCCGCCGAGAGCGGCACGCACCGCGGTGATCGATTCCGGCAGGAACACGATCATCGCGATCAGGACTCCCGAGAGCGCTGCGGGTGCTCCGAGGCGGCCAAGCCCGTCGTCCAGGAGGGCGGCCATCTGGTGGGAGAGGAGGACGATCGGGAGCACAGTCACCACGAGCAGCACGGCCCGCGCCGCGACCTCCGTGCGGTGGGCGGCGATCACGTCCAGCACGCGGGGCCGCCCCTCCGCGAGCGCTGTCGCTCCCTCCCCCGCGAGCACGGTCGTCCCGTCCTCCCGCGACTCCTCCAACCCGGCAGCGGCACCCGCGGCACGCGACGCCACCCGCGGGTCCACCTCCCGGAAGTCCTCGGCCCGCCGGCCCATCTGCTGGAAGAGGAAGAAGGCGTACAGCAGCAGGGTGAGTAGCACGATCGGTGCGGCCTGCCCGCCAGAGTAGGAGCCGTCGTCGCCGATCACGGCCGGAAGCGCGAAGGCGAGCGACGAGAGGACCACGATCAGGGCGAGGTACGCCGAGGTGCCGGTGCGATTGTGGGCCATGTGCCCGTGGCGCAGGCCGCCCACGAGCAGGCCGAGGCCGATCACCGCGTTCAGGATGATCATGGAGACGGCCATGACGGAATCGCGGGCGATCGTGGTGTGGGTGCCGGGGCCGAGCATCACGGCAGAGATGAGGATCACCTCAATCATCACGATCGAGAGGGTGAGCACGAGGGAGCCGTACGGGTCGCCGAGCCGGCGGGCGAGGTGCTCCGCCTCGTGCACCACGCCGAACGCGCAGACCAGGATCACACCGATCGTGAGTGCGAGCACGGTCACGAGGAAGGGTGCGGGGACGGGTGGCGCGAGCAGGGGCCCGGCCAGCAGGAGTGCGAGGACGGAGCCCCAGCCGAGCGCCAGCCGGGCAAGCGCGGTCGGGGTGAGGATCAGGCGGAGCGTTGTGGGGGTGTGGACCGGGCGGAGCGCTGTGGGGGTGTGGATCGGGCGGAGTGGGTCAGGCATGTGAGGCCACTTCTCCGGGGCCGTCCCCGCCTGGAGCTGGGCTGACGGGCCGTCCCGTCCGCCATGTGATCTGCGGGTCCACCCTAGCCGAGTGCGCGATCGCGGGCCACGTGCCCCCGGATCACGGTGAGGGCGTGGTCCAGCTCGGCGTCAGTCGTCGCGAAGCTCGTGACGAAACGGACCTGCCGTCCGCGCATCCGGTAGAACGCGACGCCCGCCTGCTCGAGCGAATCGGCGCAGCCGTCCGGCAGGTCCACGAACACGAGGTTCGCCTGCGGTTGCACCACCGCGGGCAGGCCGAACTCCTGCAGGCCGGCCCACAGCCGCGCCATCTGCGCGTTCGCATGCGCGGCGAGCCGGAGCCAGAGCCCGTCCTCCAGGTAGCGCACCAACTGCGCCGAGTGGAACCGCATCTTGGAAGCCGCATGCCCCGCCCTCTTGGTGCGGTACACGAGTTGCGCGCTCACCTCCGGATCGAAGGAGACGATCGCGTCCGTGGACATCGCGCCGTTCTTGGTGGCGCCGAGGCTGAGTACCGAGACGCCGGCCCGACACGTCATGTCTGCCGGCGTGGAGGTGGTGGCCGCGAGTGCGTTGGCGAGGCGGGCGCCGTCAAGGTGGGTGGTGACGCCGAACCGGCGGGCCGTGGCGGCGAGCTCCCCCACCTCGCCCTGCGTGTAGACGGCCCCGTACTCGCTCGCGTTCGTGACGCTGAGGACGGCCGGCTGGGAGTTGTGCGGGTCACCCCAGGGGGTCTCGCGCAGGGTTTCCTCGACGACGACGGGGCTCACCTTTGCACCGACGCCCGGCAGCCCGTGGAGGGCAAGTCCCCCGCCGAACATCGAGGTGGCCGCCGCCTCGTTGGCGAGGATGTGTGCCTCCTCGTGGCAGAGGACGGCGCCCCAGGGCGGGGCCATGGCGGAGAGGGCGAGCGCGTTCGCGGCCGTTCCCGTGGTGACGGGGAAGACCTGCGCCTCGTGCTCGAAGACCTCGGACACGAGGCTGTTCAGGCGGGCGGTGGTCTCATCGCCTCCGTAGCCGGGGGAGCTCCCGGAGTTGGCGCGGGCGATCGCCTCGAGGATCTCGGGAGCGATGGCAGCGGCGTTGTCGCTGCGCAGTTCGGCGCGGATCGTCATGGGCAGGAGTCTGCCAGCTGCGCGCGCCGCGGCGGGATCGCGGGACGCGGCCGGATCGCTTGCCACCGCCACCGCTTGGCCAGCCCCCCGGCCGCGCCCACGTGGCCAACCCCCCGGCCGCACCCGCCGGACCAAACCCCCCGGCCGCACCCGC
>JAAZBW010000377.1 GCA_012513625.1 Actinomycetales bacterium
CGGGGCATATCCCGGCGCGAGCTCGCGGAGGCCGTGGGCGTGCACTACCAGACGATCGGCTACCTGGAACGGGGCGAGTACTCCCCCTCGCTCACGCTCGCGCTTCAGATCTCGCAGCACTTCGAGGTGCCCGTGGAGGCGGTCTTCTCGCTCGCGCCCTTCGCCCGTCTCGGCGGCTGACCGCCCGCGCGCGCGGCGGCCCCGCCACGATTCAGCGGCGTAAGAGACTTCCCATTCCCTCCTCATCAGCGGATCACACCGCCTCCCTAACCTCGAGGTAGAGCGAAGCCACGGCGGCTCCGCGGCCAGGTCCGCCAGCTCGGACCATCCCAGGGAGGGGAAATGCACGTCTCTGAACTGATCGCGGGCCTCGCGGCCATCGCGCTCGCCGCGGTCCTCGCTGGCCCACTCGGCCGCACGCACCTCGTGCGCCGCTACCGGAACGGCGCCCGGCTGCGTGACGTGCTCGTGGCATCGCTGGCCGGCCTCGGCTTCGGGGCAACAGCACTCGCGATCGTCAACCCGCACCTGCTTATCGACGCCGCGGCACTCCCAACCCTGCTCGTGCTGGTCCTCAGCGCCGCGGTCGGCCTGTTGCTGAACGGCCGCATCGCCCCGGAGCCGGTCCCCAACCCCAAACGGGTGCTCGCCATCGGCGCCCACCCGGACGATCTTGAGCTCGCCTGCGGCGCCACCCTCGCGAGGCTCGTGGATACCGGTCACGAGGTGCACGCCGTGGTGCTCTCCAACGGCTCCAAGGGAGGCGACGCCGATACCCGGCCCGGTGAGGCCGAGCGCGCTGCGAAGTTCCTGGGACTTGCCTCCATAACCGTCCACGGTCTGCCGGACACGAACTTCGAGCTGGTGCCCAACGAACTGATCCGCACCATCGAGAACGCCATCCAGGCGCACGATCCGCACGTGATCCTCACCCACTCGAACCACGACCAGCACCAGGACCACCAGGCGGTGCATGCTGCCACGCTCCGGGCCGCGCGCCAGCACCACTCGATCCTCTGCTTCGAGTCCCCGAGCGCCACACGCGAGTTCAGTCCGGACATTTTCATCGATGTGGAGGACTACACCGAGGTCAAGGTGGCCTCCGTCCTCACCCACAGAAACCAGGCGGGCAAGCCCTACATGACCCCCGAGGTGGTACGCGGGATCACCACGTTCCGCGGCCGACAGGCCAAGCGCACCCAGGCCGAGGGCTTCGAGGCCGTGCGCCTGCTCATCACCGAAACAGGAGTGCTGTAACCCATGAAGATGATCGTGACCGGCCTCGGCGGGCCCGCTGGCACCGCCCTCACCCGCCAGCTCCATGCCCGGGGCGTCACCGTGCTGGGCACGGACATCGTGGACACCCCCACCTCCCGCCTCGTCTCCGAGTTCGTGATCGGCCCCCGCGCGGACGATCCCGCCCACCTTCCGTTCCTTCGCGAACTCGCCGCCGAATCGGGGGCCCACCTCCTCATCCCCACCGTCCAGGACGAGCTGCCCGCCGTGGCGGCCGCAGCCCCCGTGCTCGGCGTCCCCACCGTGATCTCGCCCGCCGGCCCGGTGGCCATCGCGCAGGACAAGTGGCTTACCGCCCTGCTCCTCGAATCCGTGGGCCTCCCCATCCCGCGCACCGGCACCCTCGGCTCCGAGTCCTGGGCGCGGCCCCCGTTCGTGGTCAAGCCGCGTGTCTCCCGCGGCGGCCGTGGGGTGGTCCTCGTCGACGGCGATGCCCGGCTCCCAGCCCTGACGCACGGTGACGTGGTGCAGGAGTTCGCCCCGGGGACCGAGTACTCGCCCCAGGTGTACCGTTCGCCGCGGACCGGGCGAGCCTCCGTCGTCGTCCTCGAAAAGACGGCCCTCAAGCAGGGGCGAGTGGGCAACGCGGCCTCCGTGGAGCGGCTCGCCCCCGGGGTGGCCGCGGACGTGGCGGCGCTCGCCGAGGCCACCGCGGCGGCAATCGGGCTCGTGGGCCCCCTCGATATGGACATCCGCCGCATGGCCGATGGCAGGCCCGTGGTGCTGGAGGTCAACGCCCGTTTCGGCGCGAACTCGGAGTTCGCGCCGGAACTGGTGGACGGGGTGATCGCCGACCACCTGGGCCACCCCACCGAGGCGCCGAGCGCCACCACCCCTGCCCTCGCGGCGCAGGAGCCGCGCGCCCCACTGCCGAACTTTGGCGTGGAGGGTGCCCTCTATGCGAGCTCGGGAGGTCCCCGGTGAACGTGATGGAACTCGGCCTCATCGCCATGGCGGCGGTCCTCGGCCTGCTCACGCTCGTCCGTCTCGTCTTCTTTCCGCTCGCCATTTCGCACGAGTTGCGCCACGCC
>JAAZBW010000026.1 GCA_012513625.1 Actinomycetales bacterium
GCTCCGTGCTCGTGGCCGGCGCGGACTTCGGCACCGGTTCATCCCGCGAACACGCGGTGTGGGCGCTCAAGGACTACGGCTTCCGCGTGGTGCTCAGCCCGCGGTTCGCGGACATCTTCCGCGGCAATTCCGGCAAGCAGGGCCTCGTGACGGGCATCATCTCCCAGGACGATGCCGAACAGCTCTGGAAGCTGCTCGAGACCGAGCCCGGCACCGAGATCACGGTCAACCTCGAGGACCGCTCCGTGGTGGCAGGCAACTTCGTCACCTCCTTCGAGATCGACGACTACACCCGCTGGCGCCTCCTCGAGGGCCTTGACGACATTTCGCTGACCCTCCAGCATGAGGAGGACATCACGTCCTTCGAGGCGCGGCGCGCAGAGTACCTTCCCACCACCCTGCCGGCGAAGCACCTGCCGAAGGAGGAGGTCGTGGCGGCCCGCCCGGTGGAACTCGGCACGCCCAGCGTCCGCTGACAGCCCTCGTTCGAGAGCCGCCCCGTCCGGTATTCCAGGACGTGGGGCGGCTCTCATCGTTTCCTCACGGTCGGGCCGTAAGCTGGGCTCCTGCCCTCTGCGGGCCCTCAGGAAAGGTGTTGGCATGCCAGATGTGCTGCGAGTAACCGGCGGCGCCCCCCTCACGGGAGAGATCACGGTACGTGGGGCAAAGAATTTCGTCTCGAAGGCCATGGTGGCCGCGCTGCTCGGCGAGGGACCGTCCACCCTGCGCAACGTCCCCCTCATCCGGGACGTGGACGTGGTGGCGGATCTGTTGCGGCTCCACGGCGTGGCCGTGGACTACGACGACGACGCGGGGGTGCTGCGCTTCGACCCGTCGAACGTGGAGCAGGCGCACGTCCGGGACATCGATGCACTCGCCGGCTCCTCCCGCATCCCGATCCTCTTCTGCGGTCCGCTGCTCCACCGGCTCGGCGAGGCGTTCATCCCAGACCTCGGCGGCTGCCACATCGGGGACCGCCCGATCGACTTCCACCTCCAGATCCTGCGTGACTTCGGGGCTGTGGTGGACAAGACCGCCACCGGAATCCACATCACGGCACCCCGCGGCCTGCGGGGTACGAAGGCCGTGCTGCCCTACCCCTCCGTGGGGGCCACGGAGCAGACACTCCTCACCGCCGTACGGGCGGAGGGACTCACCGAGCTCTCGAACGCCGCCACGGAGCCGGAGATCATGGATCTGATCGCCGTGCTCCAGAAGATGGGCGCCATCATCTCCGTGGATACGGACCGCACCATCCGGGTGGAGGGCGTGGAGAAGCTGATGGGCTACGAGCACACGTCCCTGCCCGACCGCATCGAGGCGGCCTCCTGGGCCTCCGCCGCACTCGCCACCGGCGGAGACATCATGGTGCGCGGTGCCGAGCAGCCCGGCATGACCACCTACCTGAACTTCTACCGCAAGGTGGGGGGCACGTTCGATATCTCGGACGAGGGGATCCGCTTCTACCACCCGGGCGGCGAGCTGAAGTCCATCGTGCTCGAGACGGACGTGCACCCGGGATTCATGACCGACTGGCAACAGCCGATGGTGGTAGCCCTCACCCAGGCCACCGGGCTCTCGATCATTCACGAGACGGTCTACGAGAACCGGTTCGGCTTCACGGAGGCGCTCGGCCGCATGGGCGCGCAGATCCAGGTCTACCGCGAGTGCCTCGGAGGGCTGCCCTGCAGGTTTGGGCAGCGGAACTTCAACCACTCTGCGGTGGTCTCCGGGCCCACACCGCTCAGGGCAGCCGACATCGTGGTGCCGGACCTGCGCGGCGGCTTCTCCCACCTCATCGCGGCGCTCTCCGCAGAGGGCACCAGCCGGGTCCAGGGCATCGAGCTCATCAACCGTGGATACGAGCACTTCATGCGCAAGCTCAGCCTGCTGGGCGCCCAGGTGGAGATGGAGGACTGATGCGGATGAATCCGGCCCCGGGCCGGACGCTGCTGCTCGGCTTCCGCATCCTCGTGGGCGTGCTGCGCCCCATGATGGTCCGGCTGACCGACCCCCACTGGACTGGAGCCGAAAACCTGCCACCCGATGGCGGCTACATCGTGGTGGCGAACCACATGACGAATGCGGACCCGGTCTCCTTCGGACACTTCCTCGTGGACAACCACGTGCCCGTGAAGGTCCTCTCGAAGGCCGAACTCTTCCGCATTCCCGTGTTCGGCCGCATCGTCAGCTCGGCCGGCATGATCCCGGTGGAGCGTGGCACCGCCCAGGCGGGCGACTCGCTGCGGGCCGCCAAGGACGCGCTCGCGCGTGGCGAGGTGGTCGGGGTCTTCCCGGAGGGCACCCTCACGCACGATCCTGGCGGGTGGCCCATGCGCGGCAAGTCCGGCGCGGCGCGCCTCGCGCTCGAGACGGGTGCACCCGTCATTCCGATCGCCCACTGGGGCATGCACCGCATCATGCCGCCGCACACCGGCCGCATCATCACCCTGCGGAAGCAGCGCGTGGACGTGGCGGCGGGACCGCCCGTGGACCTCTCCGACCTGCTCGGCCAGGAGCTCACGGGACCCGTACTCCGGGAGGCCACCGACCGCATGATGGGCGAGGTCCGGCGCCTGCTGGCCGAGATTCGCGGCGAGGAACCGCCCGCGCGGGAGTGGAACATCGCCGTCGACGGAAACATGAAGGAAGCAATCAGGGCGCAGAGCAGGGCGATCCCGCGGGACCGGAAGGCAGAGGGATTCCTCTCGGACGTCCTCAGACGGCTCGGACTGAAGCGGGAACACCTCGAGGGGAGTGAGCCTCTCGATCCGGACGCGGCCGCACCGCCCGCGCCGTCCACAGATCCCAGCCCGCCCCCCGAGCCGGGGGAGCCGCGGGCATGATCGCCGTCCTCGGTTCGGGTGCGTGGGGCACCACCATCGCGAAGGTGGTGGCGGACGCCGGGCACCCGGTCACCGTCTGGGGACGGGACCCGGACGTCGTCGCCGAGATCAACGATCGGCACCGTAACGAGGGCTACGTACCCGGCATGGGACTGCCCACCGCCGTGACGGCATCCACGGACCTCGAGGCGACCGTTGCGGCCGCCTCCACCCTCATCGTCGCACTCCCGTCCCAGGTGGCCCGCCAGACGCTTGCCGGACTCGTCGCAACGGTGCGCCCGGACGCCACCGTGGTCTCGCTCATGAAGGGAATCGAACTCGGGACGGACCTGCGGATGAGCCAGGTGCTCGGCGAGGTGCTCGGGGTGGGGGAGGAACAGATCGTGGTGCTCTCCGGGCCCAACCTCTCCCGCGAGATCGCTGCCGGCCAGCCCGCGGCCTCCGTGCTCGCGTGCACCGATATCGAGCGCTCGCGGGACGTGACGCACCTCGTGGCCACCTCCTACTTCCGCCCGTACGTGACGGATGACGTGGTGGGGGTGGAACTCGCGGGCGCGGTCAAGAACGTGATCGCCCTCGCAGTGGGCATGGCGGTGGGGAAGGGCTACGGGGACAACACCACGGCCACCCTCATCACGCGCGGCCTCGCGGAGATCACCCGCCTCGCCGTGGCCATGGGAGGAGAGTTGCAGACCATGGCCGGGCTCGCCGGTATGGGAGACCTGGTGGCCACTTGCGCCTCCTCGCTATCCCGTAACCATCGCCTCGGCAAGCACATCGGCCAGGGGATGGACCTCGAGGCGGCGCTCGTGGCCACGGGCGGTACCGCAGAGGGCGCCAAATCGTGCCGCGCAGTGGCGCACCTCGCGGCCTCGCAGGGCGTGGAGATGCCGATCACCCGCGCGGTGGTGGCGGTCCTCTACGAAGGGCTCACCGTGGATGAGATGACGCGTCTCCTCCTCGCCCGTCCCCGCAAGGACGAGCGGGACTGACCGGGCGCCGTATCCCGGCAGGGCGGCTCGCGGCGGTAGGGTGATCGGCGATGAACGCGCATCCAGACCCCAGGATCCAACCCGACGTCCGTTCCGCCACGGCGGAGCCCTCCACCGGGAACCCCTCCACCGCGAACCCCGCCTCTGGCAATCCCTCCGATCCGGCCGCCCGCAGGACCCGGGTGGCGGTGGTGTTCGGCGGCCGTTCCGGGGAGCACTCGATCTCCTGCGCCACCGCCGCGGGCGTGCTGCGCGAACTGGACCGGGACCGCTTCGAGGTGGTCCCCATCGGCATCACGCGGGACGGACAGTGGGTGACGGCGCCCGATGACCCGGCCGCGATCGAGGGCGGCCGGGCCGAGGTGCAGCACTCTGGGTCCTCGGTGGCGGTGGCGTTCGCGCCGGGCGCCGGCAGCCTCGTCACCTCCGATCCCGCCGCCCTTCCCCGGGAGATCGGGGATGTGGACGTGGTCCTGCCCCTCCTCCACGGGCCCTTTGGAGAGGACGGCACCATCCAGGGCCTCTTCGAGATGGCCGGGGTGCGCTACGTGGGATCAGGAGTCCTCGCGAGTGCCATCGCGATGGACAAGCACTACATGAAGGTGGCGCTCGCGGGCGCGGGCCTGCCCATCGGCCCGTACGTGGTGGCCACCGCACGCCAGTGGGTGTCCGATCCCGCCGCGGTCCTCGATGCCGTGGCCAGCCTCCACTTCCCCGTGTTCGTGAAACCCGCCCGCGCCGGATCCTCCCTCGGCATCTCGCGCGTGGAGCGCCTCGAGGACGTGGCGGCCGCGGTCGAGGCCGCCCGCGAGCACGATCCGAAGGTGATCATCGAGGAGGGCCTCGCCGGCCGAGAACTCGAGTGCGGCGTCATCGGGGCCCGTGAGAACGGGGCGCCGCGCACCACGCCGCTCGGCGAAATCGTGGTGGACTCGGCGCAGGCCGCCTTCTACGACTACGAGACCAAGTACTTCTCCACCGGCGGCGTCACCCTCAGCTGCCCCGCAGACGTGCCGCCGGACGTGGAGGAACGGATCCGGGACCTCGCCGCGCGCGCATTCGACGCCCTCGGGTGTGAGGGCCTTGCCCGCGTGGACTTCTTCTGGGAGGCAGGGCACGGGCCGGTGATCAACGAGGTCAACACGATGCCCGGCTTCACCCCGCACTCGATGTTCCCCGTGATGTGGGCTGCCGAGGGCCTCGCCTACGGCGACCTCGTGGCCGAGCTCATCGATCTCGCCCTCGCACGCCCGCTCGGCCTGCGCTGAGCGCACGCCGAACGTCGGCGCCGGCCCGGCCACCCGTCGTCGCCTGAGCCGCAGCGCACCCCGCGCGTCGGCGCCGGCCCGGCCACCCGTCGTCGCCCGAGCCGCAGCGCACCCCGGGCGTCGGCGCCGGCCCGGCCACCCGTCGTCGCCCGAGCCGCAGCGCACCCCGGGCGTCGGCGCTCACCCGGCCACCCGTCGTCGCCCGGTCCGGGCTACCCGACGTCGGTGGCGCCCACGCACTCCCGGCCGGCCGGAGCCCGCTGCACCGCGGTGGCGACTCCCGGGAGCACATCCGCCGGCTCCAACTGCAGCGCGGCGGGCACCACGATCTCCACGGCCGGCACGCGGCCGTAGGTGATGAAGGTCCAGGAGCCCGTCTCACTGTCCGCGTGTTCGGGGATGAGGGGTGAGTCGGGCTCGGGGTTGATCCAGTCGATCGCGGTGCCATCCGAGCCGGTCACGGTGATGCAGCGGTCTGTGGTGGGCGGCGGTGGCTCCACGCCGCAGCGCAGCGTGATGGCCGAGGTGCCGTCCCCCCACGCCATCGTGGCCTGCGCCGTGGTGCCCATCTCCGGAAACCCGAAGCGCTGCCCCCGCAGTGCGAGCAGGATGTCCCCGCAGAGCGGATCCGGTGCGGCGGGCCCCGGGTCGAGCAGGACGGGCCGGGAGCATCCTGCGAGGCCCCCTGCGAGCACTGCGGCACATGCGAGCGCCACCAGCCTTTTTCCCATGCCCCAACTGTACGGTGGGCGGGTGAGTGCACCCGATTCGTCCACAGCCGGGGCCAGCCCCCTCGTCCGCGACCTGACCGAGGACCAGCTGATCGCGCGGTTCGCGCCCCTCCTTCCGCAGGGGGGCGCACTCGTGCCAACAGGCGATGACGCCGCCGTGCTCGCGCTGGACGACCCCCGCGTGGTGGTCACCACCGACGCTCTCGTGGAGGGCGCCCACTTCCGGCGCGACTGGTCCTCCGGCGTCGATGTGGGGTGGCGCGCCATCATGCAGAACGCCCCGGACGTCGCCTCCATGGGCGCCACGCCGGTGGGCTTCGTGGTCTCCCTCGTGGTGCCGGGTGATCTTCCCGCGCAGTGGGTGGTGGACCTCGCGGAGGGAATGGCCGCCGCCTGCGCCGAGGTCACGCGACTCACCGGCCGCGCGTGTGGCGTGGTGGGAGGGGACCTCGCGGGCGGCCCGGCCGTGGTGGTGGCAGTCACCGCGTTCGGCGATCTCGGCACCCGCGCCCCCGTGCTCCGATCCGGTGCCCGCCCCGGCCACGTGCTCGCGCACGCCGGCACGCTCGGCCGGTCCGCCGCCGGTCTCGCCCTCCTGCGGCGGGACGACGACGCGGGCCCGGTGTCGTCGTCGGCGGAGACTGCCGTGGGGACCTACCTGCGGCCGCGCCCCCCGCTCGGGCACGCGCTCGGAGCGGCAGGGGTGGCGCGCGCGATGATGGACGTCTCGGACGGGCTTGTGCGGGACGGGGGCCGGATCGCACGCGCGTCCGGCGTTGGGCTGGAAATCTCCGGTGAGGGGCTCGTGGACGGGGTGGTGGCCACCGTGGCCGGGGAGCTGGGCATGGACCCGCTGCCGTGGGTGCTCGGCGGGGGCGAGGACCACGGCTTCCTCGCGGCGTTCCCGCCCGGGGTGGCGCTGCCGGCTGGATTTCGTGCGATCGGGCGGGTGGTCGAGGGCTCCGGGGTGCGCGTGGACGGCGCGCAGCCCCCGGTGGCGGGATGGGACCACTTCGGGGGCTAGCGACGCCCGGGTGGCGTGATCATGCGGTGGCGTCGGGGGCTGTCCAGCATGAGGTGCTGCTCAGTGTGCGGTGCGGCTCAGGGTTGAGCGGCTCAGGGTTGAGCGGCTCA
>JAAZBW010000378.1 GCA_012513625.1 Actinomycetales bacterium
GCGGATTGACTCCCGGCGGGTGGCGGCCGTGCTCAAGGAGCGCACTGGGATCGATGCGCGCATCACGATCCTCGGCCACGTGCAGCGCGGCGGTACCCCTTCCGCCTTCGACCGCTGGATGTCCACCGTGCTCGGCTACGCCGCCGTGCAGGAGCTCATGGCTGCCGAGCCGGGCATGCCGGGCCAGATCCTCGGCATCCGCCGCAACCGCGTCTGCCGCCTGCCGCTCGTGGAGACGGTGGCCGCCACACGTGCCGTGGCTACGGCCATCGCGGAGGGCAGGTACGAGGACGCGGTGGCCTCCAGGGGGCACGGGTTCGGGCTCACCCTCGAGATCATCGAGACCATGACGCGTCCACCGGATGCCGATACCCGCCGGGAGGATCTCGGCGCAGGCAAGCGGGTGGCCATCATCCACGCCGGAGGTCTCGCCCCCGGAATGAACACGGCCGCCCGGGCGGCCGTCCGCCTCGGACTCGCCCACGGCTACACGATGCTCGGCATCGAGGGCGGCTTCCCGGGCCTCGCCGAGGGCCGGGTGCGCGAGCTCAGCTGGCGCGAGGTGGACTCGTGGGCGGGGGAGAGCGGTGCCAACCTGGGCACCCGGCGCAACCTCCCCGAGGTGGAGCACCTCTACTCGATCGGCCGCGCCATCGAGACGAACCGGATCGATGGACTCATCGTGATCGGCGGTTTCAGCGCCTACCTCGGCGCGCACACGCTCGTCACGGAGCGGCAGCGGTTCGCGGCATTCAAGATTCCGATCGTGTGCGTGCCCGCGTCCATCGACAACAACCTGCCCGGCGCCGAGCTCTCCATCGGCACGGACACGGCCATCAACAACATCGTCTGGGCCCTCGACCACATCAAGGCCTCCGCTGCGGCCTCCCGCCGCTGCTTCGTCACCGAGACCATGGGACGCTACTGCGGCTACATCGCCCAGATGTCCGGCATCGCGGCCGGTGCGGAGTTGGTCTACCTCCACGAAACGGGGATGACGCTCGAGGGGATCGTGCAGGACGCCCATCGCATGCGGGACGCCTTCGAGGGTGGCCGGGACCTGTTCCTCGTGGTCCGCAACGAGAACGCCAACCCGGAGTACTCCTCCGACTTCCTGGCGCGCGCGTTCGAGGAGGAGGGCGGCGGCCTGTTCGATGTGCGGCTCAACAACATCGGGCACCTCCAACAGGGCGGCGTTCCCACCTCCTACGATCGGCTGCTCGCCACCCGCCTCACCGCCTTCGCGCTCGATGTGCTGGACGAGCAGTTCGAATCGCGGAGCAACCGCGCCTACTACGTGGGCCGCACGGCGGCGGGTGGCCTCGGCCGCGAGCCGCTCGAGCACATGATGGACGAGGTGGACCCCGCCTACCGGCGTCCGCTCGAGCAGTCGTGGCTCGCGTACCGGGGGATCGGCGCCGCCGTCTCACTCCGCGGTGCGGCTGTGCCGGCGCCGCTCGAGATCATCGATATGGAGCCCTGAGCCGCGGCGCCTCCACCGCCCACGCCAGGTCCACCTCCCGCGGCCCGTCCGCGAGGAGGCGGCGTAGATCGGCCACGTCCCGCGGCCGCCCCACCACCACGCCCGCGTGGAGCACCTCTCCATGGTGGAGGAGGGCCGTCCACGCGCCGTCTCCTCCGCGCCACGCCACCTCGAGGTCCGGCCGCGGCCAGCCCACCACGTCCAGGTCCCGCCCGAACATGGTGGAGAAGGCCGTGGGGGGAGGGATCCGCGCAGGCTCCCCGCCCGTGAGCGCTGCTGCGGCCCGCTCAGCCGAGGCCACGGCCGCGTTCCAGTGCTGATCGGCCCGCCCTTCCGGCGCCGCCACATCACCGATCGCCCAGACGCCGGGAAGCGCGGTGCGCCCGGCCGCGTCCGTGGGCACGTGTGCGCCGTCCGGGGCGAGTTCGCGCGGCAGCCACTCCGTGTTCGGTCGCGCCCCGAGCGCCACCACGACGACGTCGAACTCGCGTTCCGCCGCCCCCGTCACGATGGCCCGTTCCCCGGCTGCCGTCACAGCCTCCCCGCCGTGGAAGGCCACCCCGGCATCCACGAGCCACCGGGCGACGCGGGAGGAGACCGCCGGTGGGACCACCTGCCCGAGTGGCGCGGGCGCCATGTCCAGCACCGTGACCTCGCCCCCAGCGGCGGCCGCAGAGGAGGCGAGCTCGAGCCCGAGCCACCCGGCGCCCACGATCCCGAGGCGCGCTCCGGGTGCGAGGCGCTGCCGGAGAGCGGCCGCGTCCTCCCACGTGGA
>JAAZBW010000379.1 GCA_012513625.1 Actinomycetales bacterium
CGCTCGTGGCCGCCACGGAGGCCCTCGGCGTGGAAATGCTCCGCTCCGCGGAGGAGGGGGAAAATGTGGTGGTCTCCCCGGCCTCGCTCGCCCTCGCCTTCGCGATGCTCGCGCCCGGGGTCACCAACGACACAGTGGATGAAATGACGCGCCTCCTCGGCGCCGAACCGGCGGCGGCGATCGACATGGCGGGCGCCGTGCTCGCCGAGTACGCCCGCTGGGGCGGGGACCCGACGGACTTCGACCCGGAGGAGGCGCCCGAGGCGCCCTTCCTGCACCTCGCCAACCGTGCCGTGGTCCGGGAGGGCTACGAGGTGGAGCAGTACTACCTGGACGAGCTGGTGCGCAACTTCGACGCAGGGCTTGCGCAGGCGGACTTCGCCGACCAGGCCGCCGCCAAGCGGGTGCTCGACGAGTGGGTCAACCACCACACGGCCGGCCTCATCCCCGAGTCAGCGATCGATCCGCACGGCGACCTCGTGCTCGTGCTCCAGAACGCGCTACTCTTCGGCGCCCGGTGGGAGACCCCGTTCGAGGAGTACCTGACCCGGGACCGCGAGTTCACCCTCATCGACGGCTCGGCCTTCCAGGTTCCGATGATGGGCGCGGACCTCATCAGCGTGAGGTACGTGGACGTGGACGGGTGGTCCGCAATCGAGCTGCCGTACACGGAGGGGTTCGTGGCGAACTTCTTCCTGCCCCCCGAGGGCGAGGACCCCGCCTCCGTGACGAACCTGCCCGAGCTCACCGAGGCCCTCGCCGCCGCCGAGGCGCTCGAGGTGGCGGTGGCGATCCCGAAGATGGACACGGAGTCCGAGGTGGACCTCCGCGAGCTACTTGAGGGGCTCGGCTACAGCGCGATCTTCGACTGCGAGGCCGGCTCCTTCGAGGGCATCGGACCCGGCCTCTGCATCGATCAGGCCGCGCAGCAGGCGATTCTCCGGGTGGACGAGGAGGGCACGGTGGCCGCCGCTGTCACCGAGATCGCCGTGGGCGAGGCCGCCGCGCCGCTGCCGGAGCGCGAGTTCGTGGCGGACCGCCCCTTCCTCATGACCATCCGATCCGTCGAGCCCGGCTGGGACCTGTTCCAGGCCGCCATCCGGGATCCCAGGCCCGACGACGACTGACGGCTTCCGTACGCAGGCCGTGCCCCGTCGTCGCCTGTCCCGAACCCGCCACCGAGCCGACACCACACCGAGGAGCACCCCATGACCCGCACCCGTGCCACCGTTGCGGCGGTTGCCGCACTCGCCCTCGTGCCGCTCTCCGCCTGTGGGGGCTCCGCGGCCGAGGCGGAGGAACTGCGTGGATCCTCCTCCTTCGAGCCCGTGGATCCGCAGTCCGTACCGCTTGCCACCATCGAGTCCGTGAGGCGCGCGAGCGAGGAGCTCGGGGTTCGCATGATGGCCGCGGGGGAGGAGGGGGCGAACGCCGTGGTCTCTCCGGCCTCCACCACGATGGCCTTCGCGATGCTGGCACCCGGGGCGAGCGGCGAGGGCGAGGCCGAGTTGACCCGCCTCCTCGGTGCGGGGCCCACGGAGGTGACCTCCGCCGTCGGGGCGCTGCGGGTCCGCCTCGGTGAGTGGGAGGGCGACCCCGCCAACTTCGATCCGGCGGAGGTGCCGGACGCGCCGTTCCTCCACGTAGCGAACCGGGCCGTCATCGACGACGGGTTCGAGGTGCACGCCGACTACCTCGACGCCCTCTCCCGCTATTCTGACGCCGGCATCACCACGGCAGACCTTGCGGCGGCCGAGACGAAGCAGATCCTCGACGAGTGGGTCAACCACCACACGGCCGGGCTCGTCGAGGAATCCGCGGTCGAACCGGACCCGCTGCTTGAGCTCGTCCTGCAGAACGCGGTGCTGTTCGGGGCGAGGTGGGAGCGGGTGTTCGACGAGCAGAGCACGATGCGCAGGCCCTTCACCACCGGTGCGGGCGAGGTGGTCGAGGCGGACGCCATGCATGGGCTGTTCGATGTGGCCTACGCAGAGTCGGACGGCTGGAGCGCGATCGCGCTGCCCTACACGGACGGCTTCCAGGCGATGTTCGCGCTGCCGCCGGAGGGCACCGACCCCCTTGAGGGTGACCCTGCCGGGACGGTCGCGGTGCTGGCCCGCCTCGAGGCCGCGCTCCGTGAGACGGCCCCCGCGCAGGTGCAGGTGCAGATCCCGGTCCTGGACACGTCCGCCGAATCGGACATCGTGCCCGTGCTGCGGGACCTCGGGTACTCCGCAATCTTCGATCCAGCGGCGCAGCCCTTCGCAGGCATCACCGACTCGGAGCTGGTGGTCACCGGCGCCGCCCAGCAGGCGGTGCTGAGGGTGAACGAGGAGGGGACCGTGGCGGCGGCCGTCACCGAGGTGATGGCGGGAGCGACCAGCCTGCCGACGCCCGCCCACGAGTTCGTGGCCGACCGTCCGTTCGTCATGACGGTGTTCGAGTTGGACTACGGCTGGGACATCTTCCAGGCCACGATCCGGGACCCGCGGACCTGAAGGCGCCCCGGGTCCGGCCCTCCTACTTCTGGTCGCCGGCGGCGAGGGCCCGCTGGTAGAAGTCGAGTTCCCGGCCGAGGGCGTCCTTCGCGGCCGCCGCGGTGCGGAAGCCGTGCCCCTCGCCCGGGTACATCACGAGCTCCACCTCACCGCCGCGCGCGCGGATCGCCTCCGCCATCTCCACCGCCTGGTTGGGTGGGACCACCCGGTCCTCCTCACCCTGCAACAACAGCACGGGGGCCGTGAGCCCCTCGAGGTGGAAGAGCGGCGAGCGCTCCCGGTAGGTGTCCGCCGCCTCCGGGTACGGCCCCACGAGCCGCTCCGTGTAGCGGGACTCGAACTTGTGCGTGTCCCCGGCCAGTAGCGCCAGATCGGCGATTCCGTAGCGTGAGGTTCCCGCCGCGAATGCATCCGTGGTGGTGAGGGCACGCAGCACGGTGTAGCCGCCCGCGGATCCGCCGCGGATGAACGCGCGATCCCCGTCAACGAGTCCCCGGCGCGCCAGCTCCGCCACACCCGAGGCCACGTCCTCGATGTCCGCCACGCCCCAGGCGCCGCGCAGCGCCTCGCGGTACTCGCGCCCGTAGCCGGTGGATCCCCGGTAGTTGACGTCCAGCACCCCGAACCCGCGCGTGGTCCAGAACTGGATGAAGGGCGAGAACCCGGCGGAGGTGGCCGAGGTGGGGCCGCCGTGAACCAGCACCAGCACGGGCGGACGTGCATCCTCCGGGGCGCTCACGCGCGGGTTGGCGGGTGCGTAGAAGAAGCCGTGCGCGAAGTCCGTGCCTCCGGCGGTCGGCCAGTCCACCGCCTCGGCCACCGAGACGTAGTCCTCCTCGAGTAGCTCCGGTGCGGAGGCGCGCAGCACCCGCACCCGGCCCTCGGCGAGCGCCAGTTCGGCGAGCACGGCCGGTGAGGTCGAGTTCGCCCCCACAAATGCCACCACGCCCTCGCCCACCGCCACCTCGCTGGTGGGCTCGAGCCCCGCCATCCACTCCTCGGTTTCCCCGTTCACGAGCCGGATGGAGCCCACGGACCACCGCCCGTGTTGCGTCCAACGCGCCACCACGTGCTCCTCGTCCAGAGGGGAGAGGGAGGACTCGAACGTCCACGGCGGCGCCGCGAACTCGGCCTCCGCCGGGTGTAGGAGTCGGATCCGGCACTCACCGAGCGGGTCCGTGCAGCGGAACGGGTTCCACCAGCCGTGTGGATCGGCCACATAGACGAGTTCGTCGTCGGCCGCCCAGGCGGGCGAGATTGCCGAGACCGCGGGGTCGCTCCCGCCGTCCACGAGCACCACACGC
>JAAZBW010000380.1 GCA_012513625.1 Actinomycetales bacterium
CGCTCGGCACCGCCTACGCGGCAGGGCTCGCTGTCGGATTCTGGCAGGACGCGGACGAGCTGGCCGCAAACTGGAGCGAAGACCGGCGCTGGATCCCGAACATGGACCCGGAGGAACGTGAACGCACGTGGCGCCTCTGGCAGAAGGCCGTGACGCGAACGCTGGACTGGGTGGACGACGACGTCCGCTGAAGCACCCACTATCCTCATGGGGTGACCCCCGAGGAGCCCCAGAGCGATCCCATCGCGCCCCAGGCCGGACTCTTCGACATCCCCCGGGGTGAGCGGCGGACCCGCGCCCGGGTGGTGCTGCTCACCGGCCCTTCGGGTTCCGGAAAGACCTGGCTTGCCCGGCGCGTGGGGCTCCCGGTACTCAACCTGGACGACTTCTACTTCGATCACGACCACCCCAGCCTGCCGAAGCGCCACGGGATCGTGGACTGGGACTCTCCCTCCACGTGGAACTCGGCCGCCGCGCTCGACGCGATCGTCACCCTGGCCCGCACGGGCAGCACGGACGTCCCGATCTATGACATCCCCACGTCCGCGCGCACCGGCTCCACCCGCCTCGATCTCGCAGACTCCCCCATCTTCATTGCGGAGGGCATCTTCGCCGCCGAGCTGGTGGAGCAGGCGACGGCCGAGGACGTGATGGCGGACGCCATCTGCATCGTCCGCCCCCGCGCGGCCACGTTCTTCTTCCGGCTCTCTCGCGACCTCGGAGAAGCACGCAAGCCACCGCTCACCCTCGTCCGGCGCGGGCTCGCCCACGCGCGGGAGGAGCCGCTCAAGATCGCGCGGGACGTGGCGCTCGGCTGCCAGCCACTCAGCTTCGGGGAGGCTGAGCAGGTGGTGCGGGCACACCTCCGCCAGGCGCTCCTCGTCCGCCAGGCCGGAACGGCCTGAGCCGGGGCCCGACCGTCCTCTGCTCCCCCACCCGTCGGCCAACCTCACGCCCGCCCCCTCACGTCGAGTGGGTGCTGGAAGGCAAGCACCGCCGTCGACGGAAAACTGGGAACCCAACCCACACAGTCGGCGAGGAAGTCGGACGTAACCACACACTCGACGAAAGATGCTGGAAGGTGAGCTCCGCCGTCGACGGAAAACTGGGAACCCAACCCACACAGTCGGCGAGGAAGTCGGACGTAACCACACACTCGACGAAAGATGCTGGAAGGTGAGCTCCGCCGCCGTCGCCTCTAGAGGGGCTTGACCAGCGGGAAGGTGATCGTCTCGCGGATGCCGAGGCCTGTGAGGGCCATGAGCAGGCGGTCGATGCCCATGCCCATGCCGCCGGTGGGGGGCATGCCGGACTCCATGGCCTGGAGGAAGTCCTCGTCGAGCACCATGGCCTCGGGATCGCCCGCCGCGGCCACGAGGGCCTGCGCCTCGAACCTCTGCCGCTGGACCACGGGGTCCACAAGCTCGGAGTAGCCGGTGGCCGTCTCCACGCCGCGGATGTACAGGTCCCACTTCTCGGTGAGCCCCGGGATGGTCCGGTGCGCGCGCACGAGCGGGGAGGTGTCCACGGGGAAGTCCATCACGAACGTGGGGGCGTGGAGGTGGTCCCCCACCCGTGCCTCCCAGATCTCCTCGATGATCTTGCCGGGGGTGTCGTGGGGCGCCACAGTCACTTCCAGCTTGTCCGCGAGCGCCTCCAGCTCCTCGCGTGACGCGAGCGGGGAGACCTCCTCGCCGAGTGATTCGGAGAGCGAGTCCATCAGCGAGATCTCGGCCCAGGCGTCGTCGGAGAGGTCGTACTCGGTGCCGTCGGCGAGCGTCACCAGCTCGGTGCCGAGCGTGTCCCGGGCGGCCCGCTGGATGAGGTCCTTCGTTAGGGCGCCGATCGAGTGGTAGTCGCCGTACGCCTCGTAGGCCTCCAGCATGGCGAACTCGGGCGAGTGTGAGGAGTCCGCACCCTCGTTGCGGAAGTTGCGGTTGATCTCGAACACGCGCTCGATCCCACCCACCACGGCGCGCTTCAGGAACAGCTCGGGGGCGATGCGCAGGTACAGGTCCATGTCATACGCATTCATGTGCGTCACGAACGGCCGCGCGGCAGCGCCGCCGTGCAGCACCTGCAACATGGGGGTCTCGATCTCGAGGAAGTCCCGCTCGTCCAGGTTCCGCCGCAGCGACTGGACCGCGGCCGAACGGAGGCGCACCGCGGCGAGCGCGTCCGGGCGCAGGATGAGGTCCAGGTGGCGACGGCGGACCCTCCCCTCCTCGGAGAGCGCCACCTGCTCGCCGGCTTCGTTCTCATACGTCTTGGGGAGGGGCCGCAG
>JAAZBW010000027.1 GCA_012513625.1 Actinomycetales bacterium
ATGGTGGGGGAGTCCGCGGGCGGATTCGTGGACTCCTTCGCGCTCGCCGCGTTCCCACTGGCAGTCCTGGCTGGCTGGGTGCTGCTGAGCTGCTGGTTCGCGGGCCGCGTCATGCGCTTCGACCCCCGCCGCTGACCCGGCTTGGCGCCAGCATGGTCGGCCTGCCTGCTGCAATACCGCCGGCTGCGACGCCGCCTGCGTCGGCAACTTCCCGCACTGCAGGAGGTGTGAAGGGTTAGGGACTGTAGTCGCTCCCTAACCCTTCACACCTCGGGCGGCGTGCGGGAGGGTCGCTCGACCCCCGCCGCTGACCCCCCAAGTCTCGTCGACTGTGTGGTTAAGGTCCGCGAAGCGGAACCTCAACCACACAGTCGGCGGAAGGGAAGCGGAACCTTAACCACACACTCGACGGAAGAGGGCGCGCGCAACCGACCACCACCTACGATGTCCCCGAACCCAGGAGGCTCCATGATCACCAACTGGCGCACCGGCTCGCCGTACTCGCAGCTGAGGAGCTACACGGTCTGGAGCATGGTGTTCGTCCTGGTGCTCGCGCCGCTCCTCGTCTGGACGGCGTTCTCGGGCACCAACTGGTCTCCCATAGATTTCCTCTTCTTTGCCCTCCTGCTCATCCAGTGCGTCGTGGCAGGTTTTGTGGGCCGCGACATGATCCAGCTCGGCATCCAGGGCACCCGCCCGCAGCTCTGGCCGATAGCCGCCGTCGCAGTCCTCACGATTGCCACCGCCGCGCTCGTGCCCTCAGTCTCCGGCCCGTCCGCGGATCCTGGCCTCCTCGGCTGGGCATTCCTGATGATGGTGGTGCTGGCGGTCCCCATCATCGCGATCTCCCCCGGCGTGACCATCTATGCCTCCGCGTTGGCCTCCGTGATTGGCGCGGCCATCGTTGGCGCCACGTGGGCCGTGGGCGCCGCCCGGGTGGAGGATCCCGCCCCCTACGGCTGGATCAACGCCGGGGTCGGGGCCTTCGTGGCCTACATCGTCCTTGCGGGGTCCTTCCGCGTCACCATCTGGCAGCTCATGCGCGTGCGCGAGCAGGAGGAATCCGCCAGTGTTCGCGCGGACCTCGCCGTCGCGGAGGAGCGCCTCCGCTTCTCGCGCGATCTGCACGACATCTTCGGCCGCACCCTCACCGCCGTGGTCCTCAAGTCCGACCTTGCCGCCGAACTCGCCGAAGCCGGACACACCCAGCGCGCCGCCGCCGAGATGCGCGAGGTCCAACAACTCTCCGACGAGGCCCTTCGCGAGGTCCGCGCCGTCGTCGCCGGCTACCGGCAGGTCAACCTCCCCACCGAGATCGCCGGCGCCAAGGCGGTCCTCGAGGCCGCCGGCGTCCGCTCCCGCCTCATCGGCGACCCCGCGAGCATTCCCCCCACCCACGCCGAACCCCTCGCGTGGGCCGTGCGCGAAGGCGTCACCAACGTGCTCCGCCACGCCACCGCCGCCACCTGCACGATCGACGTCCACCTCACCGACGCCGGCGGTTCCGTCCTCACCATCACCAACGACGGCGTGCCCTCACCTCCCGTCAACCCCGTCCCCGACGGCGAACCCTCTCCTTCCGCGGCACTACTTCCCGACGAGGGCCACTCACCTTCCATCGGGAGCGTTCCCGCCGGCGTTTCCTCACCTTCCGCCGCGCTCCTTCCCGACGGCGGTGGCTCACCTCCCGTCCAGGTCCTCCCCGACGGCGGTGGCTCACCTCCCGTCGACGCCGACTGTGTGCCTTACGCCAGCGACGACACCTCTCCCACCCCCTCCGCCACCCCCACCCCCGCCACCCTCACGCGCGTCGGCGGCTCCGGGCTCGCCGGAGTCTCCGACCGCCTCCGCCCACTCGGCGGTACCGTGACCCACAAGAGCGTGAACGGGACGTTCACGCTCCGGATCGAGATCCCGCGGGAGGTGCGGTGATGACGGAGGGTGGGCAGGCGTCGTCGACGATCAGGGTGCTCCTCGCGGACGACGAGACACTCCTGCGCGATGCGCTCTCCGCGCTGCTGACGCTGCAGGACGGGCTCGAGGTGGTGGCCACCGCCGCGAACGGAGACGAGGCCGTGGCGGCGATCGCCAAGTGGCAGCCCGATGTGGCGGTGCTGGACCTGCAGATGCCGGGCCGTGACGGGATCGGCGTGGTGGAGGCCGTGATCGCCGCCGGGGGAGCGACGCGGTGCATCATCGTGACTTCCCACGGGCGGCCCGGATACCTGCGGAAGGCGCTCGCGACCGGTGCGCGGGCGTTCCTGCCGAAGACCACCTCGGCGCGGCTGCTCGCGGACGTGATCCGCCAGGTCCACGCGGGGCAACGGTATGTGGACCCGGAACTTTCCGCGGAGGCGATCGCGGCGGGGGACTCGCCGCTCACGCCGCGCGAGGCGGACGTGCTGGAGTTGGCGGCCGGGGGAGCGGCGATCGATGAGATCGCCCAGCGCGCGAGCCTCTCCCCGGGCACTGTGCGGAACTACCTGTCCAGTGCGTCGGCGAAGCTGGGGGCCGCGAACCGGCACGAAGCCGTAGAGGCGGCCAGGCTCCGAGGCTGGATCTGACCCCCCCCCCCCCCCCCCCCCCCCCCCCCCCCCCCCCCCC
>JAAZBW010000381.1 GCA_012513625.1 Actinomycetales bacterium
CTTACCCGCTAGCGCCGGTTACGGGCGGCGGCTACCCGGAGGAGGGCGCGCTCGATCGCAAAGTCCGGGTCACGTGAGGCGCCCTTGACCTCTGCGTCGGCCTCCGCCACCGCCGTGATGGCATCCGCGAGCGCCTCCGGGCTCCACCCGCGCAGGTCACGCGAGGCGCGGTCGAACTGCCAGGGCGCAATCCCCAGGTCCCCGGCCTTCAGCCCCCTGCCCCGCGCCGCGCCCACCTTGACGAGCGTGCGGAGCTTTGCGGCGAGCGCGGCCACGAGCGGCACGGGTGGGGTGCCCGTGGCGGTGGCGTGACGGGCGAGCGCCACCGCCTCCCCGGAGTTCCCCGCCACCGCGGCATCGGCCACCCGGAAGCCCGTGGCCTCCACCCGGCCGCTGTAGTAGCGGTTGACTACCGCGACCGTGATGGTCCCCTCGGTGTCCGCCACCAGCTGCCGCACGGCGGCGTCCAGCTCGCGCAGGTCCGAGCCCACCGCGTCCAGCAGACCCTGGACCGCCTCGCGCTCCGCCCGGCGGCCGTAGCGGTGGAGGTCCTTCAGCACGAAGTCCGCCTTGTCCGAGTCCCTCCTGAGGGGATCGCACAAGACCACCTCCCCAGCCTTCGCCATCGCGTCCAGGAGCCGCTTGCCGCGGTTCCCGCCCCCATGGCGGACGATCAGCCACACGTCCTCCTCCGGGTGCTGGAGGTAGGCGAGTGTGTCCGCGAGGAAGGCGTCGTTCATGGACTCGGCGCCCGTGACCACGATGGCGCGCGGCTCCCCGAACAGGGAGGGGCTCACGAGGTAGGTGAGGGAGCCGGGTTCGTAGGCGGCCGCCTCGAGCCGGGTGATCTCCACCTCGGGGTCCCGTTCGCGCGCCTCGGCGAGGAGCCGGTCGATGGCGCGGTCGGCGAACACGCCCTCGGTTCCCTTCACCAGTACGAAGGGGATGAGCGAGACCCTGTCCCATGTGGTCGCCATGGCTACCAGCATCCCACGAGCCACCCGCCCGGACGACGATGTCCCCACGTTCGTCCGTCCGCAGCACCACGGCCCCCACGCCTGTGTACAACTCGAGCGAGGAGGCGGCCGGGTGCCCGTAGGTGTTGTCCCCCACCGAGACCAGTGCGAGGCCGGGGCGCAAAACGGCCGCAAGGGCGCGCTCCTGATCCGCGGCCCCGTGGTGTGCCACCGCCACCACGTCCACGTGGGTGACCCCCGCCGCCGCCATGGTCCGGACGAGCCCGCGCTGGCCGTCGCCCTCCAGATCGCCGAGCGCGAGCGTGCTCCTCCCGTCCGGGTCACGGAAGAGGACCGCCACGGAGAGATCGTTCGTGCTGGAGGGTCCGCCCTCAGGCGGAGGCCAGAGGGCCTCCCACCTCAGCGTACCGGCAGCGCCCTCCGCTCCGTGGGTGGTCACCTCCACCTCCGTCCCGACGGCGGCAGCCTCCGCCCGAATCCAGCTCGCCGCGCGTCCAGTCTCCTCTGCAGGCGAGACGAGGATGCGGTCCACCGGGACGGCGGCCAGGACGGCGGGGAGGTTTCCCACGTGGTCGGCGTGGGGGTGGGTGAGTACGAGCAGTTCGAGGTGTCGGATCCCGGCGCGGGTGAGGCAGTCCTGCGAGCGGCCGTCCGTGGGGCCCACGTCCACCATCGCGGCCCGGCCGGGGCCGGAGCGCACGAGGAGCGCGGAACCCTGGCCCACATCGCACTGCCAGACGATCCAGTCGGGGGTACGGGTGAAGATGACGGCGCCCAAGGCGGCGGCCGTGACCGCCGCGGACAGGACAAGGATGGCGGCCCTCGCGCGGGGACGCGGCACGGGCGGGAGCTCCGCGCGTCGTCGTCGGAGGGCGAACAGGAGCACGACGATGGCGCCGTTGGAGACCAGCAGCAGCAGGGCACCCCACGGGCCGCCGGGCCAGGGGATGGCGGCGAACGGGAGGCGCGCGCAGGCGAGGGCCACGGCGGCGATCCAGCCTGTGCACCACTCCGCGAGGTGGGCGGCCACGAGTGCGGCGCCGGGGAATGGAATCGCGAGGAGCACGCCGAGGAGGCCGAACACCGTGGAGGGGGCCACCACGGGCGCCGCGAGCGCGTTCGCGAGCACACCCACGAGGCTCACCTCGGGGTTGAAGAGGACGAGGATCGGCGCGCAGGAGAGCCCGGCTGCGAGCGGCACGGCGAGGGCCATGCCCAGTGCCTTCGCGCCGCGGCCCGCCGCGGGTCCCACGATCGCCTCGGTGAACGGCACGGTGAGCAGCACGATCGCCGCGGTGGCGGCCGCGGAGAGGGCGAAGCCGAACTGGAGCGCGAGCCACGGGTCCAGCAGGATCACGAGCGAGACTCCCCCGGCGAGCGTGGGCACGGCCTGCGGAGGCCTGCCGAGGGCCAGCGCGAGAAACGCCACCGAAGCCATCGCCGCCGCGCGCACCACGGAGGGCTCCGGACCCACGAGTACCACGAGCGCACCGAGCGCGAGGGCGGCGGCGAGCACGCGGGCGTGGCGGACGAGCCGGCCGAGCGCGATCGCCAGGGCGGCCACCACGAGCGAGACGTGGGAGCCGGAGACCGCGGTCAGGTGGCCGAGGGAGGTGCGGCGCATGGCGGCCTCGAGGGTGTCCTCGATGCGGGTGTCGTCGCCCACCGCCACGCCGGGCACGAGCGCGCGGCCCTGGGGGCTGAGCCCGTCCGTGAGGTCCATGAAGCGGCTGCGGGCCTCCGAGATACCGGCGAGGGGGTCGCCCGGCGGGGCGCGCTCCAGCACCCGGCCATCGAGGAGGAGGGCCGCCGCGTCCGACGACGGTGCGAGGGCGGAGAGCCGGCCCGAGAGCACCACCTCATCGCCACGGTGTAGCTCGGACACCTCGCCGAGCACCACCACGGAGGCCCGAACGGCGGTCAGCTCGCCCCGCCGCTCCATGGTGTGGGCATCGAACTCGAGGGTGGCCTCCCACCGCTTCTCGAGGGGTGCCGGTTTGGGTGGACCAGCCGCCACGCCGCGCAGTACCACCGTGTGGCCGTCCGTGGCGGCGGCGGCGAAACCTCCGGCCTCCCGCTCACCGAGCTGCAGGGCGATGGACGCCGCGATTGCGGCCACCACGCCGAGACACACCACGAGTTGCGGAAGGAACGTTCCCGCGGGAACGTTTCCGCGCGTGCGGTGGGGGGCGCGCGTGCGGTGGAGGGCGCGCGTGCGCGTGAGAATGCGCAGGCCGAGCGCGAGGACAGCTGTCGCCGCGAGAACCAGCACCGCGAGGGGACCGGCGCGCCCGGCGTGGTCCGCGAGGAACAGGATTCCTGCCGCTCCACCCCACGCAACCGCGAGCGCTGGGACGAGGCGCAGGTCCGGCCTCATACGGTCACGAGCTCGCGCAGGCGGCCAAGGAGAACGGGGCCGATCCCCGGCACGTCATCCAGTTCCTCGACCGAGGTGAACCCCCCGGAGTCCTCCCGGTGACGCACGATCGCCCCGGCGAGCGCCGGTCCGATCCCGGGTAGTTCCTGCAGCTGCTCGGGGCTCGCGGAGTTGAGGTTCACCAGCGCGCCCGCCCCACCTCCGCTCGCCCCGCTCCCACCTCCCCCGGTACCGACATCCGGCGCTGCCACCGAGGGGGTTTCTCCGAGGCGCGGCACCCGCACCTGTTGGCCGTCCTGCAGCGCGAGGGCGCGGTTGAGACCCGATTCGTCCGCATCCGGCGCGAATCCGCCCGCGCGGGCCACGGCGTCGTCGATCCGACTGCCCTCGGGGAGTTCGAAAACGCCCGGGTCCAGCACCGCGCCCGTCACGTGCACGACGACGGTACCCACTGGGTCGGGCTCGTGTTCCTGCGGTGTCAGGGCGGGCGGCGAGGAGGAGTCCGGCGCGAAAGAGGTGCTCGGCAGCGCGGAGGCCTCCGACGGCCCGGGGGCTGGCACCTCCACCGTGTGCGCAGTGGCCCAGGAGCGGACGGCAAGGAACGCAACGAGGAGGACCGCGAGGAGCGCCACTCCGGCCCCGGCACGAGTGGTGAGCCGGGGTGACGCGGCACGGTGGGACGGCACGCTCCGAGGCTAGGGAGGCACAGACACGGACGTCAGCGCGGGCCTGGAGCCTGTGGAGGACCCGACAGTGGGGTGGGCTGTGGAGGGGTGATCAGCCAGAGACCGAGGTCACCACGGAGAGTGCACCGGGTCCCCCGTGGACCGCGAGTACGGGTGAAATCCGCCCCTGGAGGAAGGAACGCACCGGAAGATTCGCCTCGGCAGCCGCGCCCCGGAGCTCGTCGGCCACCACCGCCGCCCCCAGATCGTCCCCCGTGTGGTGCACGGCCACGTCCAGCTGGCCGCCCGGAGAGCGCACCTGCTCGAGGGCGCCCTCCACCACGAGTTCCACCAGACGACGGCGGGCGCGCGCGGCGCCACGGACGGATTCGGTGGCGACGAGTGCACCGTCGTCGATTCGGAGCAGAGGACGCACCCCGAGGGCGGTGCCGATGAGCGCGTGGGAGGCCTTGAGGCGGCCGCCGCGCTGCAGGTGGCGGAGGTCAGAGACGGTCACCCAGGCGCGGGATGAGAGCGCTACACGGGAGGCGGTCGCGGCCACCTCGGCTGCGGACTGCCCGGCCTCCACCGCCCGCCAGGCCGCGAGCACGGCGAACCCGGTGGCAGCGCCGATCGAGCGGGTGTCCACCACCAACACCGGGATGCCCGTTTCTGCGCGGAATGCCTCGCTGGCGGCCCGGACGGCATCACAGGTGCCGGAGAGCTGGGAGGACAGGGTGATTGCCACGATCTGCTCCGCTCCCCCCGCGCGGAGGGATTCGAGCGCGTGGCGGACCTCCCCCGTGGAGGGCTGGGAGGTA
>JAAZBW010000382.1 GCA_012513625.1 Actinomycetales bacterium
CAGCTGCTGTAACGAGGCAGGAGGCGGCTCCGGCGCCCGGTTCTTGTCCAGAAATGAGGAGATCAACCGGTCCTGGATGGCGGTGGAGAAGACCCGCTCCCCGCGGTGCGCCGCACGCACCGCCCCCACGAGTTCAGTGCTCGGAGCGGTTTTGAGCAGGTAGCCGGATGAGCCCTCCCGGAGCGCCTTCTCGATGCTCTCACCCATGTCGAAGGTGGTGAGCATGAGCACTGCGGTGTCCGGGCACTGCGCCCGCACGGCACGAAGCCCCGAGATCCCATCTGCGCGCGGCATCGAGAGATCCATGAGCACCACGTCCGCCCGCGTGTCACGTGCCACCCGCGCCCCGGAGAGCCCGTCGCCCGCCTCTCCCACAACGAGGAGGTCCGGCTCGGTGCCCAGGATCGCGATCAGGCCTGCCCGCACCAGATCGTGGTCATCCACCACCACCACTCGAATCGGAGCTGTCATGAGGCCTCTCCCTTCACCGCTGCCACCCTCTCCGTCGACGACGGCGCCCCCACCTTGGCCCGTTCGCTCGCCACCACCGTGCTCGCCACAGTCCCGGCCGCGCTCGCCACGATTTCCGCCGTGCTCGCCACAGTCCCGGCCGTGCTCGCCACCGCTGTGCTCGCCACGATTTCCGCCGTGCTCGCCGCGCTCGCCACGTGCTCGGCCCGCTCCTCTCCCCGCTGTCCGGCAAGGGGCCAACGCGCGCAGACATCGAATCCGGAGCCGCTCGGGCACGCCTCGAACTCGCCGCCTCTCTCCCGCACGCGGGCCGCAAGCCTCTGGAGACCACTGCCCATGCCGGTGGGCACGGACGCAACGAAAGCTCCGCCGTCGGTAATCGCGGGCGCACCCGAATCGGCCACACAGACACTCCATTGGCCGCCCATTTGGCCGATCTGCACCCGGATGCTGGAGCCCGGAGCGTGGCGGGCGGCGTTCGTGAGGCACTCCTGCACGATCCGGTAGGCGAGGTGCCCGGGCGGCATCCCCTCAGGCCCGATCGTGCACTCCACCTGCTGCCCGAACTCGCGCGCGGACGCGACGAGCGCGGGGATGTCCGAAGACCGGGCGTCCGCCTCTCGCCATGAGGCGGAGAGTGTGGCGATCTCACCGAGGGCGGTGGTCCCCGCCTGCTCGGCGGTCCGCAGGTGGGTGTGGGCGAGCGCAGGATCGCGCTCCGCTACAGCCCCTGCGGCCTGCGCGTGGAGGCTCATGGCGGTGATCGCGTAGCTGACGCCGTCGTGGAGTTCGTGTGCGATCCGCTCCCGCTCGGCCCGTTCCGCCCGGCTGAGCGCCTCCGCGATCTCCACGGAACGCCGCGCCGCGAGTGTCTGCTCGCGCAGGACGATCCCGTCCTTCTCCAGCCACGCGCGCGCCGCCATGAATGCGGTGGCCATCGCCGCGAGCACGAAGCCGGCCCCCTGCCGTCCGTACTGCAGGCCCAACACCATGGCTGCAGCACCCACGAGCAGGAGCCCGAACCGGGCGGGCGGCGTCCACACCGTGGCGAGGTGCCACACGAGGAGCGCGAGAAAGGCGCCTACGGGAAGAAGTGCATCCGCCTCGATCTCCTGCCGGAGGGCAGAGAGCAGAAAGGCGAGTGCGGCCACACAGGCCGCGGAGAGGGGGAACCGCTCGGCCAGCACCGCTGCGGGAGGAATCGTGAGGGCGAGCAGCAGGACGGAGGGATGGGGGCCCCCGAACGGCAGGGAGGCGAGGATCACGACGGCCGCCCCCGCAAGCGCTAGCGCGATGTGCCGGGCGGGCCAGGTCCGGCTGCCCGACTCGGCCAGCGCCTCGGTCCCATGCTCGCGGCCGGACGCGGACCCGGCCCCATCGGCGCTCCACACGGCCTCATGCTGGCGGCTGGACAGGGACCCGACGCCACGCTCGGGCCCGGGCGCCAGCGCGGGAGCGGGGTCCGGCTCGATCGCTGGATACCGCGTGGGCCCCTCGAGGCCCTTGATGATGCCGTGCAGCGTGGTGATCGCACGGTCACCCTCCTCACGGATCGCGGCGGCGCGCTCCCGGAGGTCAGTCTCGTCGCCACCTGCGGCGAGGTCCCGCATCACCTCGACGGCGGAGCGCACGTGGGACAGGGCCTCCCGCGCGATGCGGGTCCCACTCGTGGAGACGGTCCCGCCCACCACGGCTGCGAAGTCCACCCGGGCTAGCCGGGCCGATTCTGCGGCGGCGGCCGCAGCGTCACGGGCCCGGGCGCCCACGATCATGCCGAAGAACCACCCTGCGCCGTAGACGGCCGTAGGGGGGAACATCAGGAGCGGGTTCCACCCGCCGCGGGCCACGGTCGCGAGCACGAATGCGGCGATCAGCAGCGCGCCGATGGTGCGGCGGCGCTCCTGCCTGCCCACCCAGTAGAGGACCCCGAGTGTGGGGAGCAGTAGTTCGATCTCCGCGTAGGGCAGTCTGAGGAGAACGGCAAGGGCGCTCGCGGCGAGCACCAGGAGCGCACCGGGAACGGGGAATCGGACTGCGAGCGCGGCGCCGGCTGCTCCGAGTGGGACCAGGAGCCACGCCAGAGGCTCCACATTCGGCATGAAGGCCGCGATCCAGCCCCCCGCCAGAAGTGCCGCAGCAATTTCGGGCGGCGCCCCCGCACCGCGCCATCTCATGACCGAATGGTAGCCGCCACCAGCACAGACGCACCCGGAAGCATCAACGAGGCGCCAAAGTTGGAACAGGAGGGAGACGTTTGGAGGATGACGTGGAAGGGCGGGCAGACCTTGGGGATCGGACGCGCCCCTCCGCGCCGGACATCGGTGGGGACTGCGCGCCACGAACCCCTCGCACCAGGGGCGTCCTCCAGGGCGGCGGGCCGGGACGTTCGTGTCAGACTCCCGTGAGAGCGTCAGGGGATGGACACAACTCTGGCACTCGCCCTCCTTCTGCTGGCGTTCGCCCTGGGTGGCGCGCTCGGCTACCTCGTGGCCGGTGCGCGTGCATCACGCACTACGGGAGATCTCACCGCGCGGGCTGCGGCAGCCGAGGCGCGGGCGGAACTGCTGACCGCCTCGGTGGAGCAGCTTCGGGAGCACGAGGAGGAGAACGAGGATGTGCTCCTCGCGCTCGCGCCCGTGCGCTCCTCGCTGGACCGCATGGGGGTTCAGGTGGCAGCGCTGGAGCGGGAGCGCGCCACCCAGTACGGGGCCCTGCGCCAGCAACTTGAACACGCCGCCACCGGCACCGCGGAGCTTCGGGAGGCCACGGCGGGGCTCTCCTCGGCCCTGCGATCCACCTCCGCACGGGGAACGTGGGGGGAGGTGCAGCTACGCCGCGTCCTCGAGGCGGCTGGGATGCTGCGCCATGTGGACTTCGTGGAGCAGGCCACGCTCGAGGACGGCAGCAGACCGGATGTGCTGGTCCGGCTGCCGGGCGGCCGCGGCATCCCGATTGATGCCAAGGTCCCGCTCGACGCCCACCTCGCGGCGGAGGCAATCGTGCCCTCGGGCCCGGAGGAGGTCCGCCGAATAGCGGAGCTCCGCCGCGAACACGCCAGGGCGCTGCGCTCACACGTCGCCGCACTCGTGAAGAGGAACTACCACGGGGTGGCCGGAGCGGACGTCACGGTGATGTTCCTGCCCGCCGAATCCCTCCTGCCAGCCGCCCTGGAGGCGGAACCCACGCTCCTCGAGGATGCGCTCCGCAGGGGCATCGTGCCCGCCACACCCACCTCACTCCTCGCACTGCTGCGCGCGGTGGCAAGTGTGTGGGAGAGGGAGGAGCTCTCGAAGCAGGCGGACGAACTCCTCACCATTGGACGCACCCTCTACGAACGCCTCGGTGTGGTGGCCGGGCACGTGAGCACGCTCGGCAACTCCATCGCGAGCACCGTTCTTGCCTATAACAAGGCTGTTGCCTCGATCGAGTCGCGGCTCCTGGTCACGGCTCGGCAGTTCGAACCCCTCGAAACTCCGGAACTCACGGAGATCAGCGGCGAGAAGGGGCAGGTACGGAGCTTCACCGCTGCCGAACTCGCGGGCTGAAGAGACTCCTACTCCCGGCGCATGAGTTGGTGCCCGATCACGGTGGCGGTGGCTCCCGCAGCAACAAGCAGGAGGAGGGCGAACCGCAATTCCACGGCGTCTGCGATCACGCCTACCACCGGGGAGGTGAAGAGGAAGCCGAGCCGCATCCACCATCCGAGCATGGCCACGCCCGTGCCATGCGGGACGCCCGGGAGGGAGTCGCTGGCCGCGTAGGCGGCGGGAACGAGGGTGGCGGTGCCGAATCCGGCAATTGCGAAACCCACCATGGCGAGCCACACGTAGGGAGAGAGGACCACCAGCAGTCCGCCGGCGGCGATCATCACGCCACCGGAGCGTGCCACCGCGTCCCGGCCCCACCGGTCCGTCATAGGGTCACCGAGCAGTCGGCCCACGAACTGCGCGCCCAGGGTGGTGGCGAAGCCGATGCCGGCGAGCCCGATCGCGGCACCCAGGTCCCGGCTGAGGTAGAGGGTGACCCAGTTGTTAGCCACCTCCTCCACGAGCGTGCCGGTGATGGCGAGGAGTGCGAGCGGAATGAAGAGCTTCCACGGGAACCTCCTCCGCGCTACCGAACGGGGGGTCGCTGGTGTGGCAGCATCCGCCTCAGACTCCGCGGAGCGCACGAACCGCGCGGGCACCGCTCCCGCACGCGCGGCGATTACCGCCACGGCGGACCACACGA
>JAAZBW010000383.1 GCA_012513625.1 Actinomycetales bacterium
CGATATTGAAGTCCTGCACATGGCCCGTGCCCTCGCATCGCGGGCACATGCCCCCGATCACGCTGAAAGCGGCCTTCTGGGCCATGGTGCGGCCCTCCCCGCGGCTCACTGTGACGGCGCCGGCCCCGGTCACGGTCGGGACGTTGAACGAGTACGCCTGTGGTGGGCCCACGTGCGGATCGCCGAGGCGGCTGAAGAGCACGCGGAGAAGCGCATTCGAGTCGGTGACGGTGCCGACCGTTGAGCGGATGTTGGCGCCGAGGCGCTCCTGATCCACGATGATCGCGGTGGTGAGTCCCTCGAGCGCGCCCACCTCCGGGCGGGCACGTGAGGTCATGAAGCCCTGGACGAACGCGGGGTAGGTCTCGTTGATCATGCGCTGGGACTCGGCCGCGATCGTGTCGAACACGAGGGAGCTCTTGCCTGATCCGGAAACGCCCGTAAACACGGTCAGGCGCCGCTTCGGGATCTCGAGCGAGACGTCCCGCAGGTTGTTCTCGCGGGCGCGGGTCACCCGGATCACGCGGTGCGAGTCTGCGGTGGTCGCGCCCATGGCGGTCCTTCCGTCGAGGGGGTCAGGCGGTGAGCGCGGCGGCGGCGCGGGCGAGCACGGCAGGTGCGTCCACGTCGTCCGCAGTGGAGAGCCCCTCGGCGAGTGCCCGGAGCGCGGCCCAGTCCTCCCTGGTGCGCGCGGGTCCGCCACCGGCGGCGGCGACCACGGACTCCGCGGCGTCACGGGAGATCCGCGGGTCTGCCTCGCGCACCACGTCGAGCATGTAGGGCCAGCGCCTGTACCCGTTGAACAGGTCTCTTGCCTGCTCGATGAGTGTGCCGCCCTCCTCGTGGGTCCACCGCAGGAAGGATTCGGCGATGGCATCCACCAGATCGGCGCGATTCTCCACGTGGTTGTAGAGGGCCATCGGGCTGACGCCGAGTTTGCGCGCCACCCTCCTCATCGAGAGCGCCCCGTGGCCCTCCTCCCCCAGTACCGCCATCGCGGCGCGGACCACATCCTCCCGTGAGAGTGTCATCACACCAGCCTAGCTTACGGTGTACGCGTATGAGAGTAGGCGGTGGGCACGGCAGATTATCCGGTTCAGGGGAACAAACCGACCCCTGCGGGCGTTGGACCCTGCATACACGAGTTTTCACGAGAGGTGGGTTTTATGGCTGAGCGTGCGCTACGGGGAATGACTATGGGTGCCAGGTCGATGGAGTCCGACGACAATATCCAGTACGCCCCACGCCTGATTGCACACTTCGAATGCCCGAATGGTCATGACATTCCGGTGACGTTCTCGCTCGAAGCCGAGGTGCCGAAAATTTGGGAGTGCCCCATGTGCGCCGAGGAGGCCGTCCTCCGGGACCACGAGAAGCCGGAGCCGGAGAAGCCCGTGAAGCAGCCGCGCACCCACTGGGACATGTTGCTCGAGCGGCGCACCATCGAGGACCTGGAAGTCCTCCTCGAGGAGCGGCTCCAGCTGCTCCGATCGGGTCAACTGCACGCGGATCGTCTCCGCCAGCGCAGCGCCTGACATTCCGAAAGCAGCGGCCGGGGAGAAGTCCCCGGCCGCTGCTTCGTTGTCAGGGAGCGGTACGGCGCGGTGCCGGCGGGCCCACGGTGGCGCAGCCCTAGCCTCCGAGCCCCAGCTTCTGCCCCCACCGCTCGACGCCGAGCCGTGTGGTCTGCCCGAACGACTCAGTGAACGTGGCACCGGAGAGCTTCGAGTCCCCCAGCTCACGCTCCACGAAGGTCACCGGCACCTCGGCGATGCTGCCGCCAAGACCGTGGACGCGGCGGGCCATCTCGGTCTGGAAGAAGTAGCTGGATGCCTCAACTGTCTCGAGCCCGATCGCCTCGAGGATGTCCCTCCGGAACACCCGGTACCCGGCAGTGACGTCATTGGCCGGGAGGCCGAGCATGAAGCGAATGTAGAGGTTGCCGGCGCGGGAGAGGAACTGCCGGCTGAGCGGCCAGTTCACGGTGCTGCCGCCCGGCACGTACCGGGAGCCGATCACGAGGTCCGGCTGGTCCGGCTCCGCGGCACGCGTGAGGAGCCGACCCAGTTGCTCCGGCCGGTGGGAGCCGTCCGCATCCATCTCCACAAGGTGCGTGTAATCGCGCTCCAGTCCCCAGGCGAATGCCGCGAGGTACGCCTTCCCGAGGCCCTCCTTGCCGGCGCGGTGCATCACGTGCACGCGGGAATCGGCGGCGGCGAGCTCGTCCGCGATCTTTCCTGTGCCGTCCGGCGAATTATCGTCCGCAATGAGGACGTCCACATCGTTGCGGCGCGCGCGTCCAACGATCTGCGCGATGTTCTGCGCCTCGTTGTACGTGGGGATGACCACCAGGACCTTCACCTATTCCTCCTCCATGCGGCGATGTGACGCGAGTGCGGCCACCACCCACAGTCCGGCGATGGCCCACACCACGATCCGCGGCCATCCTCCCATGACCGCGGTGGCGGTCAGGGATTCCCGGAGCGGGATGGTGGCTCCCCCGGTCCACTCCGTGTACAGCTCGTCCGTGGATCCGGTGATCATCTGCCCATCCGGCGCGTAGACGGCCGAGACGCCGGTGGTGGCAACCTGGATGGCCGCCCGCCCGTTCTCGACGGCGCGGAAGCGGGTCATGTCCCGCTGCTGGAAGGCCTCCTGAGTGAATCCGAAGGAGGCGTTGTTGGTGGGGATGACCAGGAACTCGGCTCCCAGCAGCACGTTCTCGCGGATCAGCGGATCGTATGCGACCTCGAAGCAGATCCCCACACCCACCTGCACGCTCCGGCCCAGCGCGGCTACGGGCACCTCAAGCACGCCCGGTTCCGTGCCGGCCGCCATATCTGTGGAGATCATGTCCACGGCCGAGGACAGGGAGCGGAAGAAGTCCCGCATGGGGATGTACTCGCCGAACGGGACGGGGTGCTGTTTCGCGTAGCCGTCCACCTGCCCGGCCTCGGTCCACACGAGGTACTCGTTGAAGCGCGTGCCGTCACCCGGGTAACGCTGCGTTCCGAACAGGATCGGCACGCCCGCAGCCGCCTGCGCCCCGTCCACGCTCTCCCGCACCTCCGGAGTGCTGCGCGGATCGAGGTCCGCGGCCGATTCCGGCCACAGCACCATGTCCGCCGCCGCCCCCGTGGCCACCCACTCCTCGGTGAGGCGCCGGTAGTTCGCGGTGATCTCCGCACCCTGGGCCTCCCACGTGGCGCCGCGCTCCGGCACGGAGGCCTGCACGAGGGCCACCTCGAGCGAACCCGTCTCCGCATCGGTGGACGGCAGTGGCACGAACACCGAGCCGGCCACCACGGCGGCGGCGACCACCGCCGTCGTGAGGGTTCCCACCGGCCGGTGGAGGTGGGTGGCGAGGGTGGCGAGGGCGGCCGCGGCAAGTGCCACCGCAAACCCGACGACGATGGTGCCGCCCCACGCCGCGAGGCTGAGCAGCGGCCCACTCACCTGGGAGTGGGCGAGCGCTCCCCACGGGAAGCCGCCGAATGGCACCTCCATGCGGAGTTGCTCGACTGCAGTCCACAGGAGGGCTCCCACGAGCGCCTCCCGGCCGCCCGAGATCTCCCGTGCGAGGACCACCGCGTACAGCAGGCCGAACAGCCCGATGAAGGAGGCCTCGAGCACGGTCAGCGCCACCCACGGCAGCCAGTGGCCGGAGACCGAGGTGAGCGACCAGGAGAGGAGCGGACCGAAGAAGGCGAGGCCCCACACGAGTCCGAGGAGGAATCCGCGGCCCGCGCGAGCGCCATGGAGTGCGAGGAAGAGGAGGCCGAGGCCCGCGATCCCGGCCCACCACCACGAGTGGTAGGGGAAGGCCGCGTTCGTGAGGATTCCGCCGATGCCGGCCACCGCAAGGGCGACCGGCACGGGTAGGGGCTGCATGGGA
>JAAZBW010000384.1 GCA_012513625.1 Actinomycetales bacterium
AGAACACCGATCAGGCGGCAGCCCGCTTCAGCCTCTCCGAACTGGGTCCCATCTACACCCGCCTGAACAATCCCACCAACGAGGTGATCGAGAACCGCCTTGCGGCCCTCGAGGGCGGCGTGGGAGCCCTCCTCACCGCCTCCGGCCAGGCAGCAGAGACCCTCGCGATCCTCAACCTGGGCGGCGCCGGCTCCCACGTGGTGGCCTCGCCCCGGCTCTACGGCGGCACCTACAACCTGCTGCACCACACGCTCCGCAAGCTCGGGATCGAGACCACGTTCGTGGAGAACCCGGACGATCCGGAGCAGTGGCGCGCGGCAGCCCGCCCGAACACCATCTGCTTCTTCGCAGAGTCCATCTCCAACCCGAAGCAGGATGTGCTGGACATCGAGAGGGTGGCGAACGTGGCACACGATGTGGGGGTGCCCCTCATCGTGGACAATACGCTCGCCTCCCCGTACCTGATCCGGCCGTTCGAGTGGGGCGCGGACATCGTGGTGCACTCGGCCACCAAGTACCTGGGCGGCCACGGCACCTCGATCGGCGGCGTGATCGTGGACGCCGGGAGGTTCGACTACGGCGCACACCCGGACCGCTTCCCCCAGTTCACCGAGCCGGACCCCTCCTACCACGGCCTCGTGTTTGCCCGGGACCTCGGAGAGGGCGGCGCGTTCGGCGTGAACCTCTCCTACATCCTGAAGGCGCGCCTCCAGGGCATCCGTGACATCGGCGCCGCGATCGCGCCGTTCAACACCTTCCTGCTCTCTCTCGGCGTGGAAACCCTCTCCCTTCGGGTCCAACGCCACTCGGACTCCGCCCTCGCGATCGCGCAGTGGCTGGAGGGCCAGGACGGCGTCACCGAGGTGGCGTACTCCGGCCTCGAGTCCTCCCCGTGGCACCACCAGTCGAAGAAGTACGCACCGAAGGGCGCGGGTGGCGTGCTCGCCTTCACCCTCGAGGGTGGTCTCGCCGCCGGCAAGGCGTTCGTGGACGCACTTGAACTGCACTCGCTCGTGGCCAACATCGGCGATGTGCGCTCGCTGGTGATCCACCCCGCCTCCACCACGCACTCCCAGCTCACCGAGGAGGAACAGCTCGCCTCGGGCGTGAACCCGGGCCTCGTCCGCCTCTCGGTGGGCCTCGAGGACCTGGAGGACATCCGGGCCGATCTCGAGACCGGATTCGCCGCCGTGCGCGCCCTTGCTGACGCCGGCGCGGACCGGACCGAGGCCGTCGCCTGACCGGCGTGCCCTGATGCGAGCCCTGATCGACCCGCGGTCCCTTCCCGCCACCGGCGCGTGGCGGGAAGGGGACCCCGTGGGTCGGCGGCTCTTCGAGGACCTCGGCCTCGTCACCCTCGAGAGCGGGACGGACCTCCCCGTGACCGTGGCCTACGAGACGTGGGGCGAACTGGCCACGGACGGCTCGAACGCGGTGCTCGTCCTTCACGCCCTCACGGGTGACTCCCACGTGCAGGGGCCCGCAGAAGCGGGCCACGCGAGTGCCGGCTGGTGGGAGGCCGTGGTGGGTCCGGGCCCGGCGATCGATACGGACCGCTGGTTCGTGGTGGCCCCCAATATCCTGGGGGGCTGCCAGGGCACCACCGGTCCCGCCTCTCCTGCGGAGGACGGGAAACCGTACGGCTCCCGCTTCCCGTTCGTCACCGCCCGCGACCAGGCCACCGTGGAGGCGCTCCTCGCGGACCGGCTCGGGATCCAGCGGTTCGCCCTGGTGATCGGCTCCTCGATGGGCGGCCAGCGGGCACTCGAGTGGGCGATCATGTTCCCGGACAGGGTGGCCAGGCTCGCGGTGATCGCGTCCAACGCCGCCACCACAGCCCGTCAGGTGGCGCTCGCCCACACGCAGTTGCTAGCGATCGAGTCAGATCCCCACTTCCGGGGCGGCGACTACTACGACGCGCCCGTGGGGGAGGGCCCCGGCCGCGGCCTCTCGCTGGCCCGCCAGATCGCCCACATCTCCTACCGCGCCGACTACGAGCTCGCCGAGCGCTTCTCCCGCCTCCCCCAACACGCCGAGGAGCCACTCGAGGGCGGCCGCTACGCGGTCCAGTCCTACCTGGACCACGCAGGCTGGAAGCTCGTCCAGAGATTTGATGCCAACTCGTACCGGGTGATCACGCACGCCATGATGACCCACGACGTGGGCCGCGACCGCGGCGGCGTGGAGACCGCCCTCCGCCAGATTGAGGCCCGGGTGATGGTGCTCGGCGTGGATACGGACGAACTGTTCCTGCCCGAGGAGCTCATGCGGATCGTGCGCGGGGCGCCGGGGGCGGTCCCCATCCGCTGGATTTCCTCCCCCCACGGGCACGATGGGTTCCTCGTGCAGCACGATCAGGTGTCCGAGCACGTGCACCGCTTCCTGACCGCCCCGGAGCGGGCCCGCCTCTGGCTGTGACCCGCTCGCGGACGGGCCCAAATCGCGTCACAATCAACAGGTGAGCAACTCCACCGAACAGGTGCGCCCCGAGCAGGTGAACAACACCACCGAGGCCATCCCCGAGCTGGCGCCCGAGGCCATTCCCGAGGCCGCGCCGGGCCCCATGGAGCCGAATGGTCCCACAGTTGATATCGGCTGGCACCCGGACGTGCTCGGCCCCGGGTTCGTCAACCGCACCCTGCCGCTCCTTGACGATGACGAGGGTCCGGTGGTGGCCACCCTCGTCCGCTACGTCCCCGCAGACGATCCCGAAGCCTTCCCGGAGACGCCCACCGCTCCCACGTTTGTGGCCCTCTGGCTCCACGGCTGGAACGACTACTTCCACCAGCGGGAGCTCGCCCGAGTGGTGGCCCGGCTCGGCGGCACCTTCTACGGACTTGACCTGCGCAAGTACGGCCGCAGCCTCCGCGAGTGGCAGACCCACGGCTACATCACCTCCCTCTCCACGTATGACGAGGACATCCACGCGGCGCTCGCCATCATCCGCCAGGAGACCGGGCTCGGCACAGACCTCGTACTCATGGGCCACTCCACGGGTGGGCTGACCGCCGCGCTGTGGGCGCACCGCCACCCCGGTGCCCTACGCGCCCTCGTGCTGGACGCCCCCTGGCTGGACCTCCAGGGCTCCACGATCTTCCGCGCGCTCGGCACCCAACTCGTGGAGACGCTCTCGCGCATCTCCCCCACCACCGCGCTCCCCCTCCCAGAAACGGGCATCTACGGCCGCATTCTCCAGGGCTGGACCGAGGACGACGGCGAGAGGCCGGAGGGCAGCGAGGGCGATCCCTTCTACGACGGTTGGAACACGGATCCCCGTTGGCGCACCCAGCCCTCGTTCCCAATCCGTCCGGGCTGGCTGGCCGCGGTCCGCGCCGGACACGCGCGCGTGGGTGAGGGACTCCAGGTCACCTGCCCCGTGCTGGTACTCACCTCGGCGGCCACGAACTTCTCCCCCAAGTGGCTACCGGAGTTGCGCGGAGTGGACACGGTGCTGGACATCGAGCAGATCGCGGAGCGCTCGCTGCGGCTTGGCCCGCTCGTGACGCTCGCCCGCTTCGAGGGCGCGATCCACGATGTGTTCCTCTCCCGCCGCGATGTGCGGGAGGCCGCCTACGCGGAGCTGACGCGCTGGTTCGGCGCCTACGTGCTCCGCCCCTGAAAGCCTAGATTCCTGCCGCCGACTTCTTTCGCCGACTGTGTGGTTGACTACAGCAACTTCCCGCCGACTGTGGGCCGCACTCCGCCGGAAACCGGCCCGCCGGGCCGGGAGGCTATCGAGTAATCACCCACGTCGCATGGGCAACAGTGCGCACTGAATTCTCGGGCAACTGATCCAACAGAATCGTGTACACGGCCGTCAGCGTGAGCGCCGCTGGCTCGTCCATGATGGGCCTGACAGTGAGCGAGAGTCCGTCCGAACCTTCATACCACTCACACTTCTCCGGATCGGCGGACTGCGGAATGGAACAGTCGATTCTCTCTTGGCTACCAGAAGGAGCCCTATTCTCATCGAGATCCGAGTACACGTGCACGGTCACGTTGCCCGGTGATGTGGTTCCGAATCCTTCAAACTCAATTGGACCGCTCAGAGCCCCCGGTGCTGCTGGGGCGATCCGGAGATTCGCCGCATCATTGCGCGTGTGGGGGCCTCCTTGAATGAAATCGCCATCCTGAAGCCACTCAAAGCGCGCCACGGTCATCTCAGATCCGTTGGCGCTGATGCTGGGGACCTGCTCCGGCAGTCGCTCGCCGCGAGTCAACGGTTGCATAGAACGGTCAATTCGTTTCGCTAATCTGCTCAGGCCTGGAGGGCGAGTTCCTCGCGCGCCTCGGCGAGCGTGGGGCCGCCCTCGGTGATGCACCAGACCCGCCAGCCATCGGCCTCGTGCCGGCGAGCGGCCACCACGGCAGCGTGGGACGGGTCCGCGAAGCGTCGTCCGTCCTCGAGCTCGATCAGGCCGTCCGTGCGGAGGAGCGCCTCCGTGCGGATGCCCTTACGGTGCTGGATCCACACGAGCGGAGTGGGCTCACCGATCTCGCGTGCGATCGCCGCAAGCCCCTCCTCCGGGGTGACGTCCTCCTCGTAGCCCGCCGGGGCGGGATCCACTGCAAAGGCGGGTGCCCCTCCAGGTTCGGGCTCACCTCCGGTCTGGGGCTCATCTTCGGCGACGGATTCGCCCGCGGTGGCGGTCTCCTCCGGAGTTACGGACGGCTCGGCTGGCGAGCCGCCGGTGCCGGGCTGACCCTCGTCGTCGACGATTGCCCGCTCTGGAGTGATGAGGCGCTGGACCTGCTCATCCCCCACGAGCTCGGCGCGCTGCTCCGAGTGGAGCGCGGCGAGCGAGCCGACGGTGGGCACGGTGACACGGAAGGGTTCGATGATCTCCACGAAGGTACGGCCGTCCGCCGCCTCGC
>JAAZBW010000385.1 GCA_012513625.1 Actinomycetales bacterium
CCCGGCATGACCATGTTCCGGATGCCGATCTTCACCTGGAACATCCTCCTCACCTCGATCCTCGTGCTGATGTGCTTCCCCACCCTCGCGGCGGCCCTGTTCGGCCTCCTCTTCGACCGGGTGCTCGGCGGAGGCATCTACGCGGTCGAATCCGGCGGCCCGGTGTTGTATCAGCACCTGTTCTGGTTCTTCGGGCACCCCGAGGTGTACATCATCGCGTTGCCGTTCTTCGGCATCATCTCCGAGGTGATCCCGGTGTTCTCGCGCAAGCCGATCTTCGGCTACAAGACGCTGGTGTTCGCCACCATCGCAATCGCCGCGCTGTCCATCTCCGTGTGGGCCCACCACATGTACACCACCGGTGCAGTCATGCTGGCGTTCTTCTCGCTGATGACCATGCTGATCGCCGTGCCCACGGGCGTAAAGATCTTCAACTGGATTGGCACGATGTGGCGGGGCAAGGTCACATTCGAAACGCCCATGCTCATGTCTCTCGGGTTCCTCTTCACCTTCCTGTTCGGCGGCCTCACGGGCGTGATCCTCGCGAGCCCCGCCATGGACTGGCACGTGCACGACTCCTACTTCGTGGTGGCGCACTTCCACTACGTGGTGTTCGGCACCGTGGTGTTCGCGATGTTCGCCGGCTTCTACTTCTGGTGGCCGAAGTGGACGGGCCGGATGCTCGACGAGCGGCTCGGCAAGCTGCACTTCTGGTTCCTGTTCCCCGGCTTCCACATCACGTTCCTTGTGCAGCACTGGCTCGGGGTTGAGGGCATGCCGCGCCGCTACGCCGACTACATGGTGGAGGACGGCTTCACCGTCCTGAACCAGGTTTCCACAGTGGGTTCGTTCCTCGTGGCGATCTCCACCCTGTTCTTCCTGTACAACGTGATCAAGACCCAGCGTGGGCCGCGCACGGTGTTCGTGGACGACCCGTGGGGCTTCGGTCGCTCCCTCGAGTGGGCCACTGCCTCACCGGTACCGCCCCACAACTTCACCTCGCTGCCGCGGATCCGCTCCGAGCAGCCAGCATTCGACCTGCACCACCCGGAGGTCGCAGCGCTGGACAACGCCGCACTGCTGCCCGCCGCCCGAGGAGAAGAGAAGTGACCCAGACGCAGCGCCCAGGCCCGAAGACCGCGCTCCGGACAGAGATGATCACGTTCGTCGGTCTCGGGGTCTTCTTCACCATCGTGGCGGTCATCTACATCACTGTGGCGGAGGCTGAGCCCATCGGCTCAACGGTGTTCATCCTCTTGGCCTGCATGGCCTACATGATCGGAGGCTACCTGTGGCTGCTCGGCCGCCGGGTCCCGATTGAGAACCGTTGGGAGGACCGGCTCGATGCGGAGATCGCGGAGTCCACGGGTGAGGTCGGGGTCTTCGCCCCCAGCTCGTGGTGGCCGCTCGTGGTTGGTGCCGGTGTCGCCCTCGTGTTCCTGGCTCTGGCGATCGGCTGGTGGATCATGGTTCCTGCCGTGATCGTCGCCGCGATCGGTTTGATCGGGCTCATCATGGAATTCTCCACCGGCAAGCACGCACACTAGCCGCACGCGGCGTCCCACGGCACGCAGCGCCTCACCGAGCGCATGCAGGCGCGAGAGAGGGCCACGGGGTTTCGTACCCCGTGGCCCTCTCTCGCGCTATTCGGTCCCTCTCGGTTCCGCGAACCGCTCCGCCACGCTCAGGTGCCAGTACGTCTGCGCGCGTGAGCACGCAGGAACGTGGGGCGGCGAGGGCGGATCAGACGATCTCGACGCCCTTCAGGCTCGAGAGGCGCGAGTTCACGTTCTGCCAGTTCACCAGGTTCCACCAGGCCTTGACATAGTCCGCCTTGACGTTGAGGTAGTCCAGGTAGAAGGCGTGCTCCCACATGTCCAACTGCAGCAGGGGGAGGGTGCCCACGGGCACACTATTCTGCTGGTCGTACATCTGGAAGGTCACAAGGCGCCCTGAGACGGAGTCGTGCGCGAGCACGGCCCAGCCGGAGCCCTGGATTGAGGTGGCCACCCCGTCAAACTGCTTCTTGAACGCTTCGAAGGAGCCGAACGAGTCCGCGATGGCGTCCGCGATGTCACCCTCGGGCTCGCCGCCTGCGTCCGGGGCCATGTTCTTCCAGAACACCGAGTGGTTCAGGTGCCCGCCGAGGTTGAAGGCGAGGTCCTTCTCCAGCTTGCCGATGGTGCCGAAGTCACCCTTCTCCCGGGCCTCGGCCATCTTCTCCAGGGCGGTGTTCGCACCATCCACGTAGGCCTTGTGGTGCTTGCTGTGGTGCAGCTCCATGATCTTGGCGCTGATGTGCGGCTCGAGTGCCGCGTAGTCATAGGGAAGTTCGGGCAGTGTGTAGACGGCCATCGCAATCTCCTTCAGAATCGTTGGTCTGCCTCGGAAATCGGCAGAGGTTGCACCGCCAGCCTATGCCGTGCCGTTGTCCGGGGCCCCCGGAAACGTTCTGGTTCCGCTTTGGGACGAACGTCCCTGGTGTCCCAACAACGCAGGGAGGGCGGAGCACCCACTGGATGCTCCGCCCTCCCTGCGCACTATCGGAAATCAGTTCTGTCCGTCCTCGATCCGTTGCTGCGAGAGCTTGGCCACGGAGCCCGAGG
>JAAZBW010000386.1 GCA_012513625.1 Actinomycetales bacterium
CTCGCCGCAGTGCGCGCGGGGCGGCTCGGCTCGGTGCACTCCTGGGAGCTGGTGACGGCCGTTGACGGCCCGGGAACTCGGCTCACGGTCTTCCTCTCCGGGTGCCCGCTGCGCTGCCTCTACTGCCACAACGCGGACACGTTCTTCACCAACAAGGGCGAGCCCGTGCTGGTGGAGGACCTCGTGGCGCGCATCCGGCGCTACCGGGGCGTGTTCAGGGCCACCGGGGGCGGGCTCACGCTCTCTGGTGGGGAACCGCTCTTCCAGGCGAAGTACGCCGGCAATGTGCTGCGGGCCGCCAAGGAGTTGGGCGTGCACACGGCGATCGACACCTCTGGGTTCCTTGGCATCTACGCCACGGACGAGCTGCTCGCGGACGTGGACCTCGTGCTCCTCGATATCAAGTCCGGGATCCCCGAGGTCTACCGCGAGACCACCGGGCGGGAACTACAGCCCACCATCGAGTTTGCGGAGCGTCTCGCCGCGCTCGAGAAGGAGGTCTGGGTGCGCTTCGTGCTGGTTCCGGGCCTCACGGACGGGGTGGACAACGTGGAGGCAGTGGCCCGGATCGTGGCGCCGCTGCAGAACGTGAGCCGGCTCGAGGTGCTGCCGTTCCACCAGATGGGGCGGGACAAGTGGGATTCCCTCGGCATCCCCTACCAGCTCGATGACACCGAGCCCCCGAGCCGGGAGTTGCTCGAGCGGGTGCGCGGCCAGTTCCGCGCCCACGGCATCACCACGTACTGAGCGCTACACCTGCAGGCGGCGGTGGAGGGCGGTGCCCACCTGCCGTGGGCGGAGGGCCAGCATCAACGCGATCAGCGCGAGGCTGATGCCGGCGCACACGAGGGACGGCACCGCGAACGTCACCCACCCGAACACCACGAACAGGCTCGGCACCAGCCCGATCAGGGCCACCATGACGGCCTTCGCCAGATACTCGGCCGGGTCCAGCCGCACGATCCACACCAGGATGCCGAGCACCAGGTTCGCCGCGGTGCAGATCGCCGGGATGGCCCACGTGGTGGCCCACAGTTGCGGGCCGGTGCCGAGATTCCACGCCACGGCCGCCAATGACAACAGGACGAGCAGCCAACCGACCATGCTGCCGAAGTTGCGCCGCCGCTGCACCACCGCGATCGCCACCAGCCACACCACGGCAACGGACAACCACACCGTCCTGACGGGGGCCACGAGATCCGGAACCAGTGCCTGAGCCGCAAATGATCCCACGATGAACACGGCAGAGAGCGCCAGCACCACCGTCCGTACCTGACCGCGGTCGAACCTGAGAGGCGCGGCGGGATACGTCTCCGCGGACGCCTGCCCATCGTCGCGCACCTCCAGCGGGCCACGGCACAGGGGGCAGCGCCGCCACCGGCCTGCCACCTCCGCCCGGCACGCCGGGCACCGACGGTGCGTCACGTGCCGGTTCCCGGCTCTACCACGGCGGCGATCTCGTCGGCGGTCACGCGGCTCACGTCGATCTCCACCGGGACGCCCACCTCGGTGAGCGTGCGGACAAACGCGGCGTGGACGTCGGTCTCCACGAACGGGCTGGTGAAGGAGATCGTGAGGTGGTCGCCGTGACTGACCACGCAGAACTGGGGTCGAACGGCCGAGACGTGCAGGAAGATCCGCCCCACATGGGGGTCCGCCGGTTCGGGAAGCTCGACCCGGCCCATGTTCGAGATGGCCACGGTGGTCCCGAGGTTCTGCCACCTGTTGATGGTCCCGAGTATGAGGTCCTTCGCGGGCCGGGGGATTACCCGGAGCGCCGGATTCCGTTCGAAGCGCACGAGCCGTCGGATCTTGCGTTCGAGGCCCTCCCGGGAGACCACCTGTTGGAACTGTTCGTGCGGACTCCGGCACACGGACCCGATGGAGTCCGCACCGCCCCCGCCAGCCGGGCCCTCGCCCGCGCCAGCCGTCCTGTCGCCCTCGCCGTAGGTGTGTTCCAGCATCGTGGTGGCGAAGAAGTTGCGTCCGGACTCGGTCGGGAAGAACTGGCGCAGGTTCACCGGTACGGAACAGGTGAGCGTCCGTGGCCGCCCGTGCGCCGGGAGCCGCGTCTGCCGTAACGCGTCGAAGAACACCGCCAGCAGGTAGATCGTCAGCGAGACGTGCTCCGCCCGCGCGAGCGCCAGCACCGGCCGCACGGGCATGGACAGCTCCACCACCCGGGTGCGATTGTCCGGGGTGTGGGTGCCGCCCACCCGCAGCACATCGCTGCGCGCGCGTTTCTTCCGGCCCGTTCGAGCCGAGGCCTCGCCGGGGTCTCGCACGCCCTCCGGCAGCCGCGTGGTCGGCGACTGGACGGCGGAGGTCGCGTCCTCCGCAAACGTCGCCGAACCGCCGGTGCGGAACCAGTGCGTGAACGCGTCCGGAGCGAAATCCTGCTTCACCGGCCCGGGCGCGGCGGCCTCGAACTCGTCGAGATGCCGCAGCCCCACGTACTCGGTGAGCAGGTCCTGGAAGAACCACAGTGCCCCGGTGCCGTCGGTGAGGGCGTGGAACACCTCGAGGGAGATGCGCC
>JAAZBW010000387.1 GCA_012513625.1 Actinomycetales bacterium
AGCAAGGCCTTCGACGTGGGGTTCTACACCGGGATCGGGTCGGTCATCCTGTGGCTGGCCACCTCGATCGACTCGCTCGGCACCGGCTGAGCCGCCGACCTCCCGGCCGCCGCTGGCCGGACCCGTGCCGCCCCTCACTCCGCGCCCGCGCCACCCCTCCGCGCCACCCAGCGAATGCCGCCCTTCCTGACTGAGTCGGAGTCCTCTCCGGCGACGCACGCCGCCGCACTCACGGCCACCTGTCCGATTCGGCGCCACCTCCGGCATGCGACAGGTGGCGCGGAATCAGATGGGCGGCGCTCAGGCGGGTTGCTGCGCGACCGCGGCGGCCAGGCCCCCGGCGCCCAGCTGGCGTAGTGAGTCCTGCACGCTCGGTGGCCGACTGCAGGTCAGTTCGCGGCGTGGGACAACACCCTCTTGAGCCTCGCGGCCAGCACGTGGGGTTCTTCGAGATCGCGCCATCGCCAGTGGAACACCCGGTAGCCGAGGGCGATGAGTTCACCATCGCGATCCTTCTCCATGGCCAGCCGACGCCTCGTCTCGGCGGGGGTCAGGCCGTCGAAATACTTGCCGAAGCCGTCACATTCTCCGATCACCCCGTATTCGCGCCACAAGAAGTCCACGCGACCGACGCGGACGCCTCGGGCATTGACGATCTCGACCTGCGTCTCCGGCTCGGGCAATCCGAAGTCTCGGAAGGTCAGCCGGCTCAGCGTCTCTGCCACGCTCTCGCTCCTGCCGTCGACGAGACTCAACGCGTGCCGGGCTCGCCTGACCCCTCGACGACCGGCGGCCCCGGCCAGGGACTCCTCGAGCGACGCCGTGGTGACCATCGCCCCGCGTAGCGCGGCGTCTGCGACCGCCACGCTCGCATCTCTGGTGGTGGACATCGCGAGGTCGGTGACCGTTCGGGCCGGGCTGGTGACCTTCAGGCCGTTGACGGTCATCACCTGATCGGAGAGATCCGGGACCGAGCGGGAGATCGTCAGTGCCGAGGTGCGCGAACGCGGTGCGGGCGCCTCTTCGGAGACCGCGACCCGTCGAAGCGGAAGCCCCCAGTCCGGGAGCCCGTGGATGAGTGCCGCAGAGGAATGGGAGAACACCGGCCCGCCGAGTGCTGCGTCCGCGGCCAGCACGGACAAGAGATGCCGGTCGCGTATGGCGAGGTCTCTAGCGTGGCTGTCGACGTAGAACCCGGGGCGGATCCGGAACAGCTCGCCGGAGTTCACCGCGCGGCTCACCTGGTACCTCGTCATACCGCGGTCGAGGAGTTGGTCGGTGGTGAGGAGCAATGGCTGCAGGTCATCTTCAAGATTCATACGGCAGATGATCCAGCGGGTGCCCGTGCCAAACCGGCTCTGTGGCTCTGAAAAGAGCCCGCCTGTGGAGAGGGACGGGCCTGCGGATGAACTGACCGATTGGGAGGCAATCCGTGGTTGGACCTGCGCGAAACGACGCGAATTGCGGCCGCCGCAATCCTCGTTTCGGCGCTCGGGCGAGCCTCTTGTCCACTTTTTCAGAACGTCACCCATCCGATTCCGCGCCACCTGTTTCATGCGGCAGGTGGCGCGGAATCGGATGGGTGGCGCTGCGGATTCAGGGCGTCGGCTGGCAGTCGCTCGTGCGCCTGCGGGGTGATGCGGGGGCGGGACAGTGGCCGGTGGTGGCGGTGGCAGCCGCGCGTGCGCCTGCGGGAGATGCGGCGGCGAGGGAGTCAGCAGGGAGAGTGCGCGTCCGCGGAGGAGGACCCGCGAGAGTCAGATGGCGCCCGTCAGCGGAGCCGGAGCGGAACGCCCTCGCGCACGTGCGCACGCACCCCGTCCGAGGCGATGAGATACCCCATCACCACCAGCGCGAGCAG
>JAAZBW010000388.1 GCA_012513625.1 Actinomycetales bacterium
CCTGTGGCTCGGCTGGCTCCCCGCAGGACTCCTGTTCGTGGCACTCGCGTTCGTGTTCGTGGGCCTCGCGTTCGCGCTCGCGAGCCAGGGGGCGCCGCGCTCCGTCGGACTCCTCCTCGCCGTCCTCACCGTGGTGTGCGTGGCGCTCGCCCCGATCGCGGGATTCGGCGGCCTGCCGCGCCGCCTCCTCCCCGATTGGCTCCGCGAACGCCTCGACGCAGGCGACCACGCCCGCATCCCCGATCTCCCCAAACCCCTCTGGGGCCTCGGAATCGACGACGGACTCCCCGCCCTGGTCCTCCGGCTCGCCTCTGAGCCGACCTCACCCGCCGTCACCACCCTCCTGGAGCGGATCCGCTCCGAGGGCGGCATCATCCTGCCTCCCGACCGGGCGTTCTACCGCCGCTCGGTGGTCGTGATCGGACTCGTGGTGCTCGCCGCTCTGGCCGCAAGCCTCTGGGCCATCTTCCAGGGCGGGGACACCGCCCTCGGCGTGGTCCTGCTCCTCCTCGCCTGCGTGCTCGGTGTGTTCGCGCTCCGGATGCGGGGCGAGGGGTGGGCGAGCGACGTCGTCGTCTCGGACGAGACCGTCACCGTGGCCGGCGAGGCGCTGCGCTGGGAGGAGGTGGCCGGAATCGAGGTGGCGTTCGACGGCGGGCGCTCGCAGATACTGATTGCCCCCGGGCGCATTGCCGACGCCGAGGCCGCCCTCACCCACGAACCCGCCCACCGGGTGCGGGTGCCGGTCACCACCGAGAACACGTGGCAGCTTGCCGAGGCGTTCGAGCGGCTCCGCGTTGCCCGCGCCGGGGCCGGGCCGGCGAAGGTGGCCCGCCAGCGGATCGTCCCCGAGAACCTCCGGATCCTCCTGGACGCCGGGGGCTGGCCGCACACCTATGTTGTCCACCTCTCCGGGGCCGCCCACCGCCAGATCCTCGACGAGGACTAACCGCCCGGTCGCGGCGGCCTGGCCCGCCGTAGGCTGGGGGCCGTGCTCGACGCCCTCCTCCTGATCCTCGCCGGCGGCGCCGTCGCGGTCCCCGCCCTTGCCGCGTGGCGTGGCTCCCCCGCCGGCTGGCTCCACACCCGCTTCCGCACGAACGGCTGGTTCCCGCTCGCGGTCCTTTTCCTCGGCCTCGCCGTGGTGTTCGTCGGTTTCGCGACGCTCCTCGCCGAACTCGCCGCCCCCCGCATCTTTGCCGGCCTCCTCATGGTCCTCGTGGGCGGATCTGTGGTGCTCGCGCTGGTCACGGGCCTGCGCGGCATCCCGGAGAGCTACCTGCCCGCGTGGATCCGCACCCGCCTCGACGCCGGGGACCGCGCCCGCATCCCCGACCTCCCCGAACCCCTCTGGGGCCGCGGCATCGACGACGACTCCCGCACCGGGATCCTCCGCCTCACCTCCGCGCCGTCCTCGGCTGCCGTCGCGGGACTACTCGGCGAGGTCCGCGCGGGCGTCCCCGCGCGCTTCGCGGTGGACCGCTCCTCCTACTGGCGCACGGCGGTCCTGTTCGGGGCCGCCGCGGGCATTGTGGCCGCGCTCGGCGCCGCGATGCTGCTCGGCGGGGAGTCCTCGACGGCCGGCGTCGGCCTCCTGGTGGGTGCGGCCGCGCTCGCGGTGTTCGCCTCCGGCCCCGTGCGGGAGGCCGCGGGCGGCGGGGAGGTGCTCGTCACGGACGAGACGCTCACCGTACGGAACTGGACGGTGCGCTGGGAGGATGTGGGCGCCGTCGTGATGAAGATGGGGCTCGGACGGACGAAGGTGACGGTGGTGCCGTCACCGGCGGGTGCGGAGGGCGTGCCACGGAACCATGGCGAGGAGCCGGTGGTGGTGCTCCCGGCCGTGCGCGAGAACGCGTGGGTGGTGGGTGAACTGCTTGAGCGGTTGCGGAACGGGCGCCCGAACGGGCAGGCTCGCGACGCGCGCGGGCGGGTGAAGTCCGACGACGGGCTGGTCCTGCTGGACGTGGGGAGGTCCTCCGCCGCGAACGTGACCCACCCGCGTGAAGCCAAGGCCAAGAGGCGGTTCCTCGACCGCGAGTTCTGAG
>JAAZBW010000389.1 GCA_012513625.1 Actinomycetales bacterium
GATCTGGTGGGAGAGGTTGCCCGTCATGATGTGCATGGCCTTGCTGCCCGTGATGTTGGCAGAGCCGAGCATCTGGCGGAGATACCACTCGCCGCGAGACTCGCCTTCGATGGATTCCACCTCGAACGTCTCCACACCCTCGGGGAAGTGGCCGCAGATGATGACCGAGTGGGTCCAGATGTTCCGCAGCAGGTTGGCGGTCATGTTCGCGAGCAGTGTGGATCTGAACGACGGCCCGCTCAGGAGCGGGTGCGCCACGTAGTCCTTGCCGAACTGCTTCGCGGACTTGGTGATCACCTCGCGGAGTTCACGCTTGAACGTCTCCGGGTCCGTTGTGCCCTCGAAGTACTCCTTGGTCTGCAGGTCGTACGCCGCGATCGCGTACTCGAAGAAGCAGGCGTTCAGCACGTTCAGCGCCGGCTGGAACACGTGGGAGAGCTTCCACTCCTGATCGGGGTCCACGCGCAGGATGTTGTAGCCGAGGTCGTCATCCATGCCGATCACGTTGGTGTAGGTGTGGTGCCCCACGTTGTGCGAGCGCTTCCACTGCTCGGCGGGCGAGGCGAAGTCCCACTCCCAGGTGGTGGAGTGGATCTTCGGATCGCGCATCCAGTCCCACTGGCCGTGCAGGATGTTGTGCCCGATCTCCGTGTTCTCGATGATCTTCGCCACCGTCAGCCCGGCCGTACCGAGGATCCACGCCGGCCACCACCGGCTGCCGAGCAGCACCGCCCGGCTCGAGAGGTCGAGGATCCGCTGCGCCCGGATCACGCCCCGGATGTAGGCGGCGTCCTTCTCGCCCCGGCTCACCACCACCTCGTCCCGGATTGCATCCAGCCGCCGGCCGATCTCCTCGATGTCCGCCGCGGTGAGGTGTGCAATGGGATCGGGTTTGCCGGAGGCCGTGGTTGCCTCGTGTTGGCGCGCAGGCGAGTGGGTGATGCGGGAGTCGATCGTCATGGTCATGGCTGGTCTCCTATACGGCGATCCGGCAGGGCCCGGCTGCTGCCGAGATGCACGTCTGAATGAGGTGGGGGTCTTCCGGGTCCACGGTGGTGAGCTCTCCGGTGCGGAGGTCGCGCACGCTGCCCTCCTCGAGGGGGAGGACGCAGTTGAAGCAGATCCCCATGCGGCACCCGGAGGGCATGAGCACGCCCGCAGCCTCCCCCACGTCGAGGAGCGGGATGCCGGCTGGCGCGTCCACGGTGAGCCCCGCGTCGGTGGCGCCCGTCGTCGTCGCGGACTGTGCCCGACCTCCTGCGGATCCCGCGGACCGGACTGCACCTCCGGCGGCCCCCGTTGCGGTCGCGGCTCCGGCGGCTCCCCGCCCCCGGAACGTGACCTCGCCGCCCTCGCCCGTGGCCACCACGCGCGGCCGGAAGCGTTCGGTGTGGAGGAGGTGGGGGATATCCGCGGCGGCCCAGACGGCCTCGGCGTCATCGAGGAGACCGGTGGGTCCGCAGGCCCACGTCTCCCGTTCCTGCCAGTCAGGGACGACGGCGCCGATCCCTTCCAGCGGCAGGATCCCCTCCGTACGGGTGAAGCGGGTGGTGAGGCGGATGCGGCCGGTGCGGTGCAGGTGCTGGAGCTCGCTGCGGAACATCATCTGCTCTGGATCGGGTGCGGAGTGGACCACGGCAACGTCACGAAGCTCATGGAGGTGGGAGCGGAGGATCCCCATGACCGGGGTGATGCCGCTGCCTCCGGTGATGAAGAGGGCGCTGCGCGGCGGCGGGGTGGACATGGTGAAATCGCCGGTGGCCTGATCGAGCATGAGCATGGTCCCCGGCTGGAGGCCTGTGAGGAGGTGGTTCGAGACGACGCCACCCTCGATCGCGCGCGCGCTGATCGTGATCACGTCCCCGGTAGGGCTGGTGATCGAGTAGGCGCGCCAGTGGCGCACGCCGTTCACGTCCACGCCGATCCGGGTGTACTGCCCGGGCCGGTGGCCCCGCCAGCCCCTTCCGGGACGGATCGTGACGGAGGTGGAGGTGGGAGTCTCGTGCGCCACGTCAACCACACGGCCGCGGAGGTCCGCGCCCGCGCGCATGGGGTTGATGAGGTCCAGGTAGTCCGCGGGGAGGAGTGGGGTGGCGGCCAGTTCGAAGAATCTGCGCGCGCCCGAACCTAGGTTGGCGAGGGCGCGACGCGTGGTGCTGGGAGAAGGCATCACGCAGAATCGTAACCTACGGAACCGTAACTTACGCGACCGTACCGGGAATTTGCCGGATTATTGCCGCATATTCTCTGGCTGTGGGGGGCCCGTGTTTCTGCTGTGGTGGCGGTGTGTGGCGGGTGTGATCCCGGCGTGATGCGGGGGTGTTGGCGGCGTGCTTATGGCGCTCGGCTGGCGGCCCACCCGCTCCTGGCGTAACGGCAGAGAGCCCCCGCGCTGCCAGCGCGGCCCCGGTGTGGAGATCAGGCGGCGCGGAGGTTGTTCGCCCACTCGGCGCAGGCGCGCACGCTCTCGAACGGGGGCTCGATCGTGCCGCGATCCACCTCGATCACGATCGTGCCGGCGAAGTCCGCGCCGAGCGCGTCCCAGAGGCGGTCGAAGTTGAAATCACCCTGGCCGGGCTCGGTCCACAGGCCCGCGAGGACGGTCTCCTGGTAGGTGCGGCCCCGCGCCCTGGACTCGTCGATCACGTTCTGGCGGAAGTCCTTGAGGTGCACGCCGCGCACGCGGTCGCGGTACTCGGTGATCAGCTCGATCGGATCGACGCCGGCCCAGGACATGTGCCCGTTGTCCGGCCCGAACCCGAGGATCTCCGGGTCCACGCGGTCCATCACGTACCGGGTCTCCTCCGCGGTCTCCACCCACGCGCCCACGTGCTGGTGGAGGATCGGCAGCACACCCTCGTCCACGGAGGCGCGGCAGGCCGCCTCGAGGACGCGGACCACCGAATCGAGGCGAGCGTTATCGGCGTGGGCGCCGACCGCCGGCGTGATCAGGCGCAGCGCATCCTCCCGGACGGCCGGGAGGATGAAGATGTGGTCCATGCCGAGTTCGGCGTAACCCACGGCGTTGCGGCGGAAGTGCTCCACGGTCTCCTCGATGGAGACGCCGTCCTCGGGGATGTCGAACTGGATGGTGCCGGGGGCGGGGGTGAGTCCGGCGTCGCGGATGATCTGGCCGTAGTCACGCGGCGCAAAGCCCGCGGGAAAGCGGGTGTGGACGGCATCGAACCCGGCGCTCTTCAGTTCGGCCATGAGCTCCGGCCACGGCGGCGCCTGATCCCAGTCGAGGTAGCCCTCCGGGGTCGCAAAGTACTGGAGGGGGTTGATGGCCACCGTTGCGTTCCGGGGAAATGCCGCCACGTGAACTCCTGATCTCGACGCCTGATTCTCTGTATTCCATCATCCGGACAGCGCCATGGCCGGGTCCAGAAGGTTGCCGTTCTTCGCGCCGGGTTCGGCTGCGGGTGGAAGTGGCGCGCGTCGTCGGGCCGACACGGACGGGGTGAGTGCGCGGCCAAGCGACAACGCGGACCGGGTGAGTCGCGGACGGCAGGTGTGTGCGGACCGGGCGGGCGCGGAGACGGCAGATGTGTGCGGACCGGGTGAGCTCGCGGACGCCAGGTGAGTTCCGCCGTCGTGCCCCCGGCCCACCTCAGTCCCCGAACGGGCGGTAGTCCCACGGCGGGTCCTCGCCCACGCGGCCGTCCACCTGCTCGCGGATCAGGTCCGCGTGGCCAGTGTGGCGGGAGTACTCCTCGATGAGGTCGTGGAGGAGGCGGCGCAGGCTCATGTGGTCGTCCTCGGCGCCGCCGCGGGCCACCAGCTGCTCCGGCCCACCCTCCCCAAGGGCGACGGCGAATCGTGCGCGGGCACGCTCGGCGGCGGCGTCGTAGAGGGCGTAGAGCTCCTCGGGGGAGTCATCGGCAGCGGACTCGAACTCCCAATCGGGAGAGGCGTCCCAGTCCACCGCGGTCCAGGGGGATCCGGGGGAGGAGCCGTTGAGGCTCATGGTGGAGTGCAGGTCCTCCACGAAGGCCAGATGCTTGAGCAGGCCGCCGAGCGTGAGCGCGGAGGCACCCACTCGTGTGGCGAGGCCCTCCGCATCGAGGCCTGCGGCCTTCCAGCGGAAGCTGGCGCGCATGCGATCGAGGGAGGCGAGGAGGTGTTCGGCCTCGGTGCCCGCCATGGGCGGTTCCCAGGATGGTATGTCCATCCGAAAACGCTACTGCGGGTGCCGCGGCCGCGCGCGGCGGAGTGCCGCCCCGACGCCATCCCTCCGCCGCGGGCGCCCGCCACGGGTGCCCCACCCCGACGTGGCGACGGGCGCGGCGGTTGGCGGTTGGCGGTTGGCGGTTGGCGGTTGGGGCCTAGGTAGATACCCCCCGGGGTATCATGGGGCCATGAGTGCGTTCTCCCAGACCAGCCAGCCCCCCTCTTCCGACGGAGTCCTCCTCGAGGATTCCCCAGGCGCGGCGACTTTTCCACCGGCGAGCGCGCCCGTGCAGGCGGGTCTGCCCGCCGTCGCGCCCCGGAAGTGGGTCCGACGACGGGTGGTGGCCGCCGTCGCGATCCTCGCCGCCGTGGCGATCGCCGTCCATGCGAACGTGGGCTGGGCGCTTGCGGAGCATCCGATCTGGTCGGTCACCACGGCCGGGGTGCTCGTGCTCTCCTCGCTGACGCTGGCGCTGTTCGTCCCCGCGCCAGGTTCCGGGTGGCGTCCGGTGGTGGGCTGCGCGCCGTGTGCGGCCGTGGGCGCGATCCTCGCCGTCGTCGCTCCGTGGATGGCTGTCAGCAACGCGTTCGACACAAGTTCGGCCGGCTTTGGACTCGCACTGGCCGCCATGGCGTTCACCCGGAAGGTTACGGAGACGAGCACCTGCCGCTGAGCTGGCCCGGACTCATATATCCCGTCGGTCCGGCCGCGTTTCCTGCGTTTCCTCCGGTCTCCCGCGCTTCCTCCGGTCTCCCGGCCGCGTTTTCCGCGTTTCCTCCGGTCTCCCGCGCTTCAGAACGCCATTGCGGCCGTGTGTGCCGGACAACTTGTGAAGCTAACGGTGTTGGGACAAGCAGAGACACTACTTGTTGGGGCAGATGATGTCTGTGTTAACTCAGGTGACCACTGTGATGGACAAGCTGTGAAGCTGAGGCCCTCTGGACGAATAGTGACGCTGTTTGTCCGGGAAGGGCGCCAGTTCATATCTAGGGAGGGTGGGGGCGGCGGGTGGGGGGCGGCCGGTGGGGGCTTAAGCCACACAGTCGGCGAAGGGCTGTCGGCGAGGGGGTGTCGGCTAGGGGACGGCGGATGGCGGGGGTGCCGGCTGGTGGGGGTCTAAGCCACACAGTCGGCGAGAGGGAGGCCCGGTCAGAGCTGGAGGGAGGCCCTGGTCAGAGCTGGAGCGAGGCTCCCGGAATCGCGGCGAGGAGCTGCTGGGTGTACGGCACCTGGGGGTTGCCGAAGATCTCGTCCGTGATGCCGCGCTCCACGATCTTGCCCTTGCTCATCACGGCCACGTCATCCGCAATCTGGCGCACCACCGCGAGGTCGTGCGTGATGAAGAGGTACGTGAGGTTGAGCTCGGTCTGCAGATCGTTCAGCAGGTTCAGCACCTGCGCCTGGACGAGCACGTCCAACGCAGAAACCGCCTCGTCGAGGATGACGAGCGAGGGCTGCAGTGCCAGGGCCCGCGCCACCGCCACCCGCTGCCGCTGCCCGCCCGAGAGTTCGTTCGGATAACGCCTCATCGTGGAGGTGGGAAGCGAGACCAGTTCGAGCAGCTCCGCCACCCGCGCAGCGCGCTCCTTGGTGCTCCCCACCCCATGGACCCGGAGTGGTTCCTCGATGATCCGGAAGATCGAGTACATCGGGTCCAGCGAGCCATACGGGTTCTGGAAGACGGGCTGCACGCGGCTGCGGAAGTCGAACCACTCGCGTGAGCTGAGCGTCGAGATGTCGGTGCCCTCAAACACCACGCGTCCCTCGGTGGGTTCGAGCAGTCCGAGCACGATGTTTGCCACGGTGGACTTGCCGGAGCCGGATTCGCCCACCAGAGCCGTGGTGGTGCCGCGGGGGATGGCGAGCGAGACGTCGTCGACGGCCTTGAAATCCGAGCCGGCGCCGGGGCGCGCCCCGCGCAACCGGAAGACCTTGGTGAGGTTCTCGATCTGGACGATCTCCGGAGCCGCGTGTGCATCCTCGCTGTGGCTGAGCAGTTCCGTGCTTTCCACGCCGCGCTGCTTGGCGGACTGGATGCGCCGCGAGGCCAGCGACGGCGCCGAATCCACCAGCCGCCGGGTGTAGGGGTGCTTCGGATCGCGGATGATGTCCCGGGACGGACCGGACTCGACCACCCGGCCGCGGTGCATGACCACGAGGTGCTCGGCGCGCTCGGCGGCGAGCCCCAGATCGTGCGTGATGAACAGCAGCGCCGTGCCGTGCTCCTGCGTGAGCTTCTCGAGGTGGTCCAGGATCACCTTCTGCACGGTCACATCGAGCGCGGAGGTGAGCTCGTCCGCGATGATGAGCCGCGGCTCGGAGGAGAGCGCGATGCCGATGAGGGCGCGTTGCCGCATCCCTCCCGAGAACTCGTGCGGGTACTGCTTCATCCGCTTCTCGGCGTCTGGCAGGCCAGCCTCGGCCAGCACGGCCGCCGCCCGCTTCTCCACCTCCCGGCGTCCCTTGGCAATGTTGTTCGCCCGGATGGTCTCCTTGACCTGGAACCCGATGCTCCACACGGGGTTCAGGTTGGTCATCGGGTCCTGCGGGACGAGGCCGATCTCGCGGCCGCGCAGATTCTCGATCTCCTTGCGCGAGGCCGTGGTGAGTTCCTCGCCCGCGTAGCGGATCGAGCCGCCGGTCACCCGGCCGGTGCCGGGCAGCAGCCCGATGATCGAGTGAGCGAGGGTGGACTTGCCCGAGCCGGACTCCCCCACGATCGCGACCGCCTGGCCGGGGTAGATGGTGAGGTTGGCCCCGCGCACGGCGGGGACCATGCCCGTGGAGGACTGGAACGCCACCTGCAGGTCGCGCACTTCCAGGAGGGGTACGTTCGGGTCCATGTCACGACGACGGGAGGCTTGGTCCGTGTTCGGCTTCCAGGGGTCGGGGGCCTTTGTGTGGGGGGTGGAGCTCATCGCTTACGCACCTTCGGGTCCAGGGCGTCGCGGACGGCGTCGCCCATCATGATGAACGAGAGCACGGTGATCGCGAGTGCGCCGGCGGGGTAGAACAGCACCTGCGGCCGCACGCGCAGGGATGCCTGGGCAACGTTGATGTCTCCGCCCCACGACACCACCGAGGGCGGCAGGCCGATGCCCAGGTAGGAGAGCGTGGCCTCGAGCACAATGAACGTGCCGAGCGCCACCGTGGCGTACACGATGATTGGTGCCGCCGCGTTCGGCAGCACGTGGCGCGTGAGGATCGAGCCACCGTTCATGCCGAGTGCGCGCGAGGCCGTGACGTAGTCGTTGTTCTTCACGCTGAGGACGGAGCCCCGCGAGATGCGCGCGATCTGCGTCCAGCCGAATGCCGCCATCACGATCACCACCGTGAGGACGCTGCGGTTCCGGAACAGGGACATCAGCACGATGGCCGCGAGCACCAGCGGGATCGCGAAGAAGACGTCCGTGATCCTGGAGAGGATGGAGTCGACCCAGCCGCCCATGTATCCGGCGACCGCGCCGATCGTGGTGCCGAGGAGCGTGACGGCGATCGTGGTAAGCAGGCCAACCATCACCGAGGGCCGGGCGCCGTGGATCACCCGCGAGTAGAGGTCGCATCCCTGCCGGTCGAAGCCGAACGGATGCCCGGGCTCTGGGGAGCCGAGCGAGTTCTCGAGCAGGCAGAACCGGGGGTTCTGGGAGGCGAACAGGCCCGGGAACGCCGCCACCACGATCACGAACACGATCAGGATCGCGGAGACCCAGAACAGGGGGCGACGGCGGAGCTTGCGCCACGCCTCGCTCCACAGGGTCGAGGGGGCGCCACTGTCGGCGACGGCGTCAACGGCGCCGAGGCCGGTCTCGTCGAGCTCGGCGAAGAAGTGC
>JAAZBW010000390.1 GCA_012513625.1 Actinomycetales bacterium
CTCACGCTCAAACCAGATCTGGGCGCCCCGGGTGGCTCCATCTACTCCACCTATCCGTTGGAGCAGGGCGGTTACGCCCTAGCCTCCGGCACCTCGATGGCCGCCCCACATGTGGCGGGCTCCGTAGCGCTCATGCTGGAGGCTGACCCGAACCTCACACCAGCCGCCGTTCTTTCCAGACTCCAGAACACGGCCGAACCCGCGCCCGTCTGGCTCAACCCCGGCCTCGGGATCCTGGACGCCGCACACCATCAGGGGGCCGGTCTCATCCAGGTGGACGAGGCGATCACGGGCACCACATGGGTTTCTCCGGGCAAGATCTCCGCCGGAGAATCCGAAAAGGGTCCGCACACCACCTCGCTGACGGTGCAGAACACGGGGAGCGCGGACCACACCTACCGGTTCTCCTACCAGCCAGCACTCGCCACGTGGTCCGAGGGAAACCAGAACGCACCGGGCTTTTTCCTGGCCGAATCGGACGTGCGGTTTTCCTCCACCGAGTTGCGTGTCCCCGCAGGGGCGCAACGCTCGGTGGAGGTGTCCATCGCCCCGGAGGCGGGCCTTCCGGACGGCATGGTGTACACCGGCTACCTCGTGATCTCCGCTGCCGAGGGTGAGACAGTGGTGACGGTGCCCTTCGCCGGAATGTCCGGGGACTACGGCGGCCTCCCCGTCCTCACGGATCCTGCCGGCCTCGGAACTCCGAGCCTCGCACGGATTGTCAAATGTGAGATCTTCGCGGAGAACCAGTGTGTGGACGCGGACGCCGAGTTCGACCTGGTGGACGCCAACCACGTCTTCCATGGAGGAACGGACCTGCCCACGATCATCGCGCACTTCGACCAGCCCGTCCGCCAGGTGCGCGTCGATATTCTCTCGACGCTGGCGAATGGCCGTATCAAGACGAATGTTGCTCCGCGTCACGCCTTCACGGTGGACTACGTGGGACGCGACGCCGGCTACTCGGCATGGACCTGGGACGGGATGGTGGACGGCCGCAACGGCCGAGTGGATGCCAACCCCGGTCGCTACGTGATGGTCATGACCATCACCACGGCTGACGGGGAGAACGAGCAGGTGTTCACCACGGAGCACTTCCGCATGCGCTGATCCAATGAAACTGTCGACGGAAAGTCACAGCCCCTCCTCCACCTCCCATGCCACACTGGGAAGAAGGAGGGGCTGTGACCACCACCCGACCCCCCGCTGTCGCGGGAATGTTCTATCCCAGGGACCCTGTGGTGCTCGAGCGCACGGTTCGGGAGTTGCTTGCGGGGGTGCCGGAATCCGACTCGGCCCCGGCCACGGTCTTCATCGCTCCCCACGCCGGCTACGTGTACTCCGGCCGGGTGGCCGCCAGCGCGTACGCGAACCTCGCCCGCGCCGCGCACGTCCAGCGCGTGGTCCTGCTTGGTCCCACCCACCGCGTCCCCGTCCGCGGGCTCGCGCTGCCCGGCGCCACGCACCTCGCCACCCCGCTCGGCGGTGTCCCGGTCGACCACGACGGTGCGGCACTCGCCGCCACCCTGCCCCAGGTGGTCACCCGGCCCGACGTCCACCGCCACGAGCACTCGCTCGAGGTCCACCTCCCGTTCCTGCAGGTAGTGATCCCCACGGCGCGCCTGGTCCCGCTCGCCGTCGGGGAGGTGGCGCCCGACGCCGTCGCCGATGTGTTGGACGCCCTCGTAATTGGCGAGACCGCCGTGGTGGTCAGTTCCGACCTCTCCCACCACCTCACCCACGAGGAGGCCCGACGGACCGACGCCGCCACCCTCGGCGAGATCCTGGCCCTCCGAGAGGTCCAGCCAGGGGATGCCTGCGGGGCACGGCCCGTGAACGGCCTGCTCACGTGGGCGCGGCGGCACGGACTCGAGGCCGAGGTGCTGGACTCGTGCAATTCGGGCGATACGGCAGGCACGAGGGACCGGGTGGTCGGCTACGCCTCCGTCGCATTCCGGGAGGCTCTGTGACCGCTCACTCGGACCGCCTGCCCGGCTATGCGCGAGCCGTCATCACGGCAGCTCTCGCCGGCGGGCCGGACCCGGAGCCCGAATCCGCGTGGAGGGAGCCGGGCGCCACGTTCGTCACCCTCACCTCGGGCGGGCGGCTGCGCGGCTGCATCGGCAGCCTTGCCGCCCATCGCCCCCTGGTAGAGGACCTCGCCCACAATGCCCGGGCCGCCGCACTCTCCGACCCCCGGTTCCCGGCCCTGCAACCGGAGGAGCTCGCCGTCGTGCGGGTGGAGGTCTCCGTGCTCACCTCCCCCGAGCCGCTTGCCGCCGCAACGCGGGAGGAGGCCGAGGCGCTGCTGCGGCCCGGTGTGGACGGCGTGGTGCTCGAGGCGGGGGCGCGGCGGGCCACGTTTCTCCCCCAGGTGTGGGAGCACCTCCCGGAACCGTCGCGCTTCCTTGACCACCTCCTGCGGAAGGCGGGACTGCCCGCCCACTGGTGGGGGCCCGAACTGACCCTCTCCCGCTACGCCGTGTCCACATACCGGGAGGAACCATGAGGGCACGCTGGTGGCACACGGAGGGGGATCGGGTGCGGTGCACCCTCTGCCCACGGGAGTGCCGCCTTGCCGAAGGCCAGCGCGGTTTCTGCTTCGTGCGGATGCGGGAGGGAGACGAGCTTGTGCTGGACACCTATGGCCGCTCCTCCGGATTCTGCATCGACCCGATCGAGAAGAAGCCCCTCGCCCACTTCCACCCGGGCACCTCCGTGCTCTCCTTCGGTACGGCCGGTTGCAACCTGGGGTGTAGGTACTGCCAGAACTGGGACATCTCCACGTCCCGGGAGTGGGACACGCTCGCCGCCGAGGCGGGCCCGGTGGAGATCGCGGAGACCGCGCGCTCGTACGGTTGCCGGTCCGTGGCCTTCACATACAACGATCCCGTGATCTTCGCCGAGTACGCGCTCGATGTGGCCGCCGCGTGCCGTGAGCGCGGCATCGCCGCGGTGGCGGTCTCCGCCGGGTACATCAACGCGCCGGCCCGCACGGAGTTCTTCGGCGCCATGGACGCCGCGAACATCGATCTGAAGGGCTTCTCCCCCGACTTCTACCGCCGCATCACCGGTGGGCGTCTCGAGACGGTCCTGGAGACGCTCACCACCATCCGGCACGAGACGGACTGCTGGCTGGAGATCACCACCCTCGTGATCCCGGGCCACAACGACTCGGATGAGGGGCTGCGCGCCATGGCAGCGTGGATTCGCCGGGAGCTCGGACCCGACGTGCCCTGGCACCTCTCCGCATTCCACCCCGACTTCCGGATGCGGGACGTCCCGCCCACCTCGCCGGGGAGCCTCATCCGCGCCCGCCAGATCGGGCTCGAGGAGGGCCTCCAGTACGTCTACACCGGCAACATCCACCACACGGAGGGAGACACCACGTGGTGCCCCGGATGCGGTGACCCACTGATTCGGCGCGACTGGTACCGGATCGACCACTACCGCCTCACGGCTGCCGGCAGCTGCCCCACCTGCGGGCTACGGGTCCCCGGAGTTTTCGACCCGGAGCCGGGCACGTTCGGGCGCCGCAGGATCCCGGTCCGGATCATGCCGCCTCCTCCGTGAGGAGGACCCCGTGGGCAGAGATGGCGACC
>JAAZBW010000391.1 GCA_012513625.1 Actinomycetales bacterium
CACGCGTTCGAGGATCTCCCGCGCGATCTGGGTGCGGTTCCAGAACTTGGAGCCACTCGCGTACAGGAGCGGGGCCGTGGCGTTCTCGAGGGCGTTGCGGCCCGGCAGCAGGTTGAACTGTTGGAACACGAAGCCGAAGCCGCGGCCGCGTGCCCGGGTCCGCCGGTTCTCACCCATCTCGCGTACGTGGACGCCGTTCACCCAGTAGTCCCCGCCCGTGGGCAGGTCAAGGAGGCCGAGGATGTTCAGGAGGGTGGACTTGCCCGTGCCGGAACGCCCCACGATCGAGACGTACTCCCCGGCCTCCACATCCAGGTCCACCCCGCGCAGGATGTGCAGGGGAGCACCGTCCGCGAGCAGTACCGATTTGGTGACCGCGCGGAGGGTCAACAGGCTCACGAGGCCCCCTCGACCGATTCCTCGATCATCACACCATCGCCCTCGATGGGCATTCCCGGCTCCATCGGCTCCATGTTGCCGGGCGCGTACTGCAGGATGGTCTCGCCTTCGGTGAGGCCGGACTTCACCTCGATCTGCATGCCGTCGGAGATGCCGAGCACGATGTCCCGGGGTTCCTCCGCCTCCGTGGCGGGGTCCACCACCCACACCCGTCCCGTGTCATACACGCCCTGGACGGCGCTGACGGGCACGGTGATGACGCCGAGTGCCTCGCCTGCGGCAAGTCCCATCGTGCCGCTCATACCGGCGAACAGTCGCACGCCCTCCGTGACCGGGCAGGTGGCCTTCACGGAGGTGCTGGAGCCGGGGTCGGGGTTGAACGGATCGCCCGGATCGGTACTCTGCGCGCTGGTGGGTGCGCCCACTACGAGGCCCGTGCAGGTGAACGGCGCCGGACCGGCGTTGATGGTGACCTCCGCCTCCGTGGGGATGGTCTCGAGGCGGAAGAGTTGCTCCGGGGTGATGTCCCCGGAGATCGAGAGGGTGCCCGGATTGACGGTGGCCACGGTGCCGCCGATCGTGGCCCCCTGATTGATGAGGAGGGAGCGCTTGAGCGTGCCCGAGATCGGTGCCGTGAGGTTGTGGCGGGTAAAGGTGGCCGGGATCGGCCGCCCATTCGCGTCCACGCTCGCAGGGACCTCCCTGCGTAGCTCCACAACGATGGTGCCCGCCTCCACCCACTGCCCGTCCTCGGCGTTCCACACGCCCACGTAGCCGTCCACCGTGGAGACCACGTTCTGCGCTGGGTCCGCCACCACGGAGGCGGTGAGCTCCACGTTGTTCACCACGTCCCCCATGCCCACCACATACTGCGGAGTGCCGAAGTTGGCGCCCGGGTCCAGGCCGTCATCGTCGCGGGCCTGTTCGCCGGAGAAGAAGGCGAGCTTCACGAGGGCCACCGCGATCAACGCCAACACCAGGATCCGTGCTGTGGGGAAGACCACGGTCCGCAGTGTCTTCATGTGCCCTCCTCGGCAGTTTGTGCATCCGGCGCCCCCGCGTGGAGGAGTCCTCCCCCACGGTAGGGCCGCGGGGGCCGCGAGATCGTGAGGTTCCGGGTTGATTGCCCGGCGTGTCCGTCATCCCGGGGTCGGAGCGGGCGGCGGAGCGGACGGCCGTGGCGCCGTCGGGCCGTATGCCTCCGCGGTGGTTAGCCTAGAACCCATGGCAGACACGAGACAGACCGTGCCCCTCGAACGCCGCAAGGACCAGGCGAACGGCGCAGATCCCGGCGAGAGCGTGAGCCGCCGTCCGGGGAATCCCCCGCGCGTGGCGGTTGCCACCGTGGACGCGGTGGAGGGCCGGGGTCTTCGCGAGCTCGTCTCGGAAGCCGAGGGCCTCATGGCAAAGGTGAACGGGGCCGTCGCCTGGGTCCAGTCCACCCGTTTGATGAGGGCGAACACCCGCATCCGTTCCACCGGCGCGAACCTGCTGGCCGGTGGCGTGGCCTACAACGCGCTCTTCTCGCTGTTCGCCGCACTCACCGTGGGCGTGACGGTGGTGATGACCCTCCTGCAGTACAACCCCGAGTTCCGGGACGTGGTGATCCGGGGAATCGCGGATGCGGTGCCGGGCATCCTCAACGTGGACGGCGCCGGAGGGCTGATCGAACCCGAGGCCCTCATGCTCGAGACCGCGATCAACCCCACCACGTTGATCGCCGCCGGAATCGCCATCTGGACCGCGAAGGCCATGATGACCTCGTTGCGCCGCTCCATGCGCGCGGTGGCCGGGA
>JAAZBW010000392.1 GCA_012513625.1 Actinomycetales bacterium
CCACGGTGACACCTCCGGACGGGAGGTGGGAGACAGCATCGGCAAGCACTGCGGCCGGCAGTCCCGCCAGGTCGTCGGACCCGAACAGGGCGGCCGAGGCCCGCTCCACGTCGGACGTGGCCTGCTCCCCGTGTACCAGTGTGGTCACTTCCCGGGCCAGCTGGCGCTGTGCGGCCCGCGCCCATGGCTTCTCGGAGACTGCAACCTCGAGCTGCGCAATCTCCGCCGGGCCGAGGAAGGTGAAGACCTTCAGGTAGCGCACCACGTCCAAATCATCCGTGTTGAGCCAGAACTGGTAGAAGGCGTAGGGGCTCATCAGGTCCGGCGCCAGCCACACCGACCCACCCTCTGTCTTGCCGAACTTGGTGCCGTCCGCCTTGGTGATGAGCGGTGTTGTGAGCGCGTGCACCTCGCGCGCCTCGGACTTGTGGACGAGCTCCACGCCGGCGAGCAGGTTGGTCCACTGGTCGTTGCCACCCGTCTGCAGGGTTACGTCGTGGCGCCGGAACAGCTCCCGGAAGTCATTGCCCTGCAGGAGGGAGTAGGAGAACTCGGTGAAGGAGATTCCCTCGTCGGAGGCGAGTCGGCGGGCCACCGTGTCCTTGGCGAGCATGGTGCCCACCCGGAAGTACCTGCCCACATCGCGCAGAAGCTGGATCGCGGTCATGTCCGCGGTCCAGTCCAGGTTGTTCACCATCCGAGCGGCGTTCTTCCCCTCGAAGGAGAGGAACGGTTCGATCTGGCGGCGGAGGCGATCAGTCCATTCGACCACAACCTCGGTCGGGTTGAGGGTGCGCTCGCCACTCTCGCGCGGATCGCCGATCAGCCCCGTCGCGCCGCCCACCAGCGCGATGGGGTTGTGCCCCGCGAGCTGGAGGTGGCGTAGGAGCACCAGTTGGACGAGGTGGCCGTGGTGGAGCGAGGGCCCGGTGGGGTCGAAGCCGCAGTAGTAGGTGACGGGCCCGGCCGCAAGTGATTCGCGCAGCTTTTCGAGTCCGGTGGACTGCTCAATCAGTCCTCGCCACTGCAGCTCTTCCAACAGGTCCATGGTGTCCTTCCCGTTCCCTACGTGGCCCCTCCGGGGGCCTCTGCCGCCCACCGTCGCAGTCCGGCAGCGGCATCGTCAAGCGCACTCAACTGCACTGCCACGGCGTCTGGCGCGGTCCCACCGTACGCAGACCTGGACGCCACGGAACCCTCGGCGGTGAGTACCTCCCTCACCGCGGGAGTGAGGGCCGGATCGATCCCGGCGAAGTCGGCATCCGAGAGCTCGGCAAGCTCGATCCCCCGCTCCTCGCACACCCGCACACAGGAACCCGCCACCTCGTGGGCGTGGCGGAAGGCTACGCCCTCCCGCACCAGCCACTCGGCGATGTCCGTGGCGAGCGAGAACCCCTGGGGGGCGAGTCCGGCCATCCGCTCGGTATGGAACACGAGGGTGGCCATCATGCCGGTGACGGCGGGGAGGAGCAGGTGCAGCGTGTCCACAGCGTCGAAGACCGGCTCCTTGTCCTCTTGCAAATCTCGGTTGTACGCGAGTGGGAGGCCCTTGAGTGTGGCCAGTAGCCCCGTGAGGTTCCCGATGATCCGACCGGCCTTGCCGCGGGCAAGCTCGGCCACGTCCGGGTTCTTCTTCTGCGGCATGATCGAGGAGCCGGTGGAGAAGGAATCGTCCAGGGTCACAAAGCCGAACTCGCGCGTGGCCCAGATGATCACCTCCTCGGAGAACCGGGAGAGGTCCACCGCCACCTGGGCGGCGATGTAGGCGAACTCGGCGACCACGTCGCGGGCCGCCGTCGCATCGATCGAGTTGGGCGTCGGTCCATCAAAGCCCAGTTCGGCGGCCACCACGTGCGGGTCCAGCCCCAGCGAGGAGCCCGCGAGGGCGCCAGAGCCGTAGGGGGAGAGCGCGGCGCGGCGGTCCCAGTCCCGCAGCCGCTCCACGTTCCGCAGGAGCGGCCAGGCGTGGGCCGCGAGGTGGTGTGCGAGCAACACGGGCTGTGCGTGCTGGAGGTGGGTGCGCCCCGGCATGATGGCTCCGCCCGCTTCACGAGCGCGGGCTGCGAGTACCTCCGCCAGATCCAGCACCTCGGAGGCGAGGGCTCGGGCCTCGTCTCGCAGGTACATGCGGATGAGGGTGGCGATCTGGTCGTTTCGGGAGCGCCCGGCGCGCAGCCGACCGCCGAGGTCCTCCCCCGCGCGCTCGAGCAGGCCGCGCTCGAGGGCCGTGTGCACGTCCTCGTCGCCCGGGTCCGGGGTGAAGTCCCTGGCGACGACGTCCGCGTCCAGTCGGTCCAGCGCGTCCAGCATGCCGTTGAGTTGCTCGTC
>JAAZBW010000028.1 GCA_012513625.1 Actinomycetales bacterium
CTCACCGGAGACGGTCGGATGGACGGCCAGGACATCGGCCGGATCGACATCCTGCCCTCGTTCTCGATCGTGGAGCTCGCCAACGAACCGAGCGACGATCAGATGCACCGCCTGCAGAACACGCGGGTTTCCGGCCGCGCGCTGCGCATGGCACCCGACCTCGGTCCGGGCGGCCGCGGACCCCGCGGCGCCGACCGCGGACCCCGTGGTGCCGACCGGGGGCATCGCGCAGGCGACCGTCCGCGCTATGAGCGGAGGGCCAACCCGAGGGACTCCCGGAAGAGCTGGTAGTCCTCGAGTTCCTCCTCGAGCGGGGCAATCAACCGCTCCGTAACGCCGTCCTCCACGGTCTCGCGGAGGCGCCTGCCCACCCGGGCGGCAGAACGGGCCGCACCGACCCGTGCAAGAAGCATGCCGAGGCCCGCAAGCAGGATCCCGAGCAGGACCCCGCCAAGCAGGAGGACGGTGGGCAGGGGGAAGACGCCCACCATGGGTACCTCCGGCACCGGGAGGCGCACGTAATCCAGCAGTGCCAACACCCCCAGCCACACGCCGCCGGCCACTGCGGTGGCGAATGCGAGCCATTGGAGCACGCCGAGCACGCGCCACCATGCGGGCCGCAGATGCCGCTCCAGGTCCGTGTCCGCAATCCGGGCATCAAGGCCGTCCACGGCCACGGGGATGCGGGTGTATGCCGCCTCCACCGCCGTGATCCGCCACCCGTCCGGCAGGCCCCGCGTGGCAGCACCCACCAGCTCATGGGCCGCCGAGCGCACCGCTGCCTCCTGCACCACGCCGGTCACCACCGAGGTGCGGCCGGTGCCCGGCAGTGCCGGAGCACGGTCCAGGTGGAGCCGCTTCAGCGGGCTCGCACGGAGCCCGGCCAGCCAGCGCACGGGGATCCAGCCCACGTGGCGGCGAGCCCGCCGCAGGTGGTCGGCACGCACGGCATCGAGGATCGCGGGAACCCCGGCGGCGTCGGATGCGGCTCGCACGAGGCGTTCCCGGGCGCTAGCTGCTAGGGCGGTGTCCACTGCGGGCGCCCCATCTGCTGCCCCAAGCACCTGCTCGGCGGCACGCGTCACGTCTCCGGATGCGCGCACAAAGCGGGCCCTTCGGCCCCGTGCCACCTCGGCTACTGCAGAGCGCAGCTCCGGGACTCCCTCGCCGGTGCGCGCGCTCGTGGCGAGCACCGGCACGCCGCCAAGTCCGTCACGCGCGAGCAGGTTCGTGAGATCAGCCAGCACCTCGCGGCGGGTGGAGGCCTCCAACCGGTCCACCTGGTTGAGTACCACGAGCGTCACGTCCGCGTTGGCGGCGAGCGGACGCAGGAACTGTTGGTGAACCACGGCGTCCGCGTACTTCTGCGGATCGAGCACCCACACGAGCACGTCCACCGCCTCGGACATCCGGTTCGCGATCTCGCGGTGGCGCGCCGCGGTGGAGTCGATGTCCGGCAGGTCCACGAGCACGAGCCCGGAGCCGTCCTCGGCCCGCTCCGCACGCTCCGGCACCCCGAGCCAGTCGAGCAGAGCCGTGGCCCCGGTTCCCCAGGAGACGGCGAGCGGCTCGCGCGTGGTGGGCCGGGTGGCCGCGGTGCGGGCGAGGTCCTCGCCCACCAGCGCGTTCAGGAGGGAGGACTTTCCGGAACCGGTGGCGCCGAGGAGCGCCACCACGGTGCGATCCGGAGCGAGCTCTGCGCGTTCGACGTGCCGGGTGAGCGTCCCACCCACCTGCCCGAGGACGAGGGGAGAGAGGCGGCCGTCCGCAAGGTCCAGCGCACGTCGGAGGGCCTCCTGCCGCTCTCCCAGTCCCACGGCGCTCATCATCGTGCCTCCGGCTCGGCCTCGCGGACTGCATCCACGGCGTCCCGCACCTCCTGGTTCGCGGCCGCGTCGATTCCGAGGCGTGCGATCGCCTCCCGGAATGGCCCGAGGTACCACGCGATCACGGACTCCGAGCGCTGCGCGAGGCTCTCCTTCGCGTTCCGCGCCATGGCGCGCACCGCGTCCTCACCGAACACCGCCACGAGCACCGCCTGTCCCGCCGCGGCCGTTCCGCCCGCGGTGGCGATCTCCGCGCCGGTGATGCCACCCGTGGTCGCGAAGATCACCATCATGAGTGTCACGCCGAGCGCGTTCACGCCCGTCGAGAGCGCCCGCGCCTTCACGCGGCGGCCGGCTCCCTCCTCGCGTACGAGCCCGAGCACGTCCTTCTGCCACCCGGACACCTCGGTGGCAATCCGCTCAAACAGCACCGGATCCTCCGGCAACGAGTTCTGCGCACCCTCGAGGAGCGTACGACTGCCGCCCTCCAACCTCCACGAGTGGTCGAGTTCGAGGGCCGCCTGGCGGGCTTCGGCCGCAAGCAGGGTCACGAGTGAGTCCTCCACGGCAGTCTCCACCTGGTCCACCGAGTCGGGCCTGCCGCGCACGAAGCTCCCGATCCGGTCTCGCATGCGTCCGATCCCGGCCTGGAACCGGGCGAACCATTCGCCCGTTCCCACGAACTCCTGCCAGCGCGCGAGCACCTCGCCGCGCAGCAGGGAGCCGTCCGCGGTGGCAGCGGAGATACGCCGTAACGCGTCGGCCTCGGCACGGTCAACCTTCCCCACCAGGTGGGTGGCGGCCCGCACCTGCTCGTCGGCTTCACCTGCCACGTGCTCGGCTGCGCCGAGGACGGCGTGCACCGCTCCCGCGAGGGTTCGCCGGGCGACGGCGGAGCGTGCGTTCGCGTCCGCCGCGAGGTCTCCCAGCCAGTGCCGCAGCGGTGCCACGTACTGCTCGGGAATGTAGCCGCCCTCCAGCATGACCTCCGGGATCGTGTGGAGGGGCGCACCGCCGAGCCCGGCGGCCGCGAGCCGTTCCTGGAAATCCGCCTCCACCTCCCGCACCACGTCCTCGGGCACCCGGTTCAACACAATCGCCACCACGATGTCCCGTGCCTGCGCATCCACGAGGAGTTCCCACGGCACCGCGTCCGCGTAACGTGCGGCGGTGGTCACGAACAGCCAGAGGTCCGCGGCTCCCAGGAGCTGATGCGCCGCGGCGCGGTTCTCGTCCACCACCGAATCGATGTCCGGGGCGTCGAGGAGGGCGAGCCCGGCCGGGAGCCGGTCCGTGCCACGAATCTCGAGCTCGGACTGCGACCTCCCGGCGGCCGGGGTGGCCGCTGCGTCCGGCGCGATCCGGACGCGCGGAAAGCTCGGGAGGATCCGGTCGGTGGTGAACCACTCCTCATCGGTCCGGTGGTGGAGCAGGAGCGGCCGGCGGGTGGTGGGCCGGATGGCGGAGGACGCGGCCACCGGCGCGAGCAGGAGCGAGTTCACGAGCGTGGATTTTCCGGCGCCGGTGGAACCCCCCACCACCGCCAGCAGCGGGGCGTCGAGGTCCTCGTAGCGCGGCAGCACGTAGTCCTCGAGCTGGTGAACGAGCCGGTCACGTTCCCCCGCAACGCCAGCCACACCGTCGACGGGCAGGGGGAAGGAGAGTGCGGCGAGGGCCGAGCGCAACCGGGAGAGGGCCGCGTGGACGGCCGGCGCCGCCGTCACTCGTTCGCCTCGGAGCCCATCACCACGCGGGGGCGAAGGTCCGCCTCCGGAGGGGTCCAGCCGCCCGGCTCGGCGGCCACCTGCTCGCCGGAACGGATGTCCTTCACCTCGCCGGACTCCGGAAACCACACGTAGGGGATCGAACGCCGATCGGCGTAGCGGATCTGCCTGCCGAACTTGGACGCTGTGGGCGAGACCTCGGTGGCGATGCCGCGGGAACGCAGCTGGCGAGCCACCTCCTCGGACTCGGCACGCTGTGCATCATCGGTCACGGCCACAAGCACCGCGGTGGGGACGGGGCGCGTGGCCGACGCGAGGCCCTTGCCCAGTACGAAGGACATGAGCCGCGAGATGCCGAGGGAAAGGCCCACGCCGGGGAACGTGCGCCTGCCGTCCACGACGAGGGAGTCGTAGCGGCCACCTGCGCAGACGGAGCCGTAGGACTCCTGGCCGCGAATCGTCGCCTCGTAGACGGTGCCCGTGTAGTAGTCGAGGCCGCGGGCGATCGAGAGGTCCGCCTGGATCCGCCCCGGAATTGCAGCCGAGGCCGCGTCGAGGAGCCGGGCGAGTTCGTCGAGGCCCTCCTCCAGCTGCTCGGAGGTTGCGCAGAGTTCCCGCACCTGCGCCACCACCTCGGAGGCGGTGGTGCCCCGGATCCCGGCAAGCCTCAGGGCGGCGGAGGCCTGCGCCGCGGTGGCCCCCAGCTCCTCCTCGAGGAGCTCTGTGACGGCGGCCGGGCCGATCTTGGCGAGTTTGTCCACGATCCTGAGGGTGCCGTCCACGTCCGTGAGTCCCACCGCCTCGTAGAAACCCTGGGAGAGCTTACGGTTGTTGACGCCCATCATGACCTCCACGCCAGGGATTCCAGCGAGGGCCTCGGCCATGACGATGGCCACCTCCACCTCGAACACGAACGGGAGGGTGTCCTGCCCCACCACATCGATGTCCGCCTGGGTGAACTCCCGGAAGCGCCCCGCCTGGGGACGCTCCCCGCGCCACGCCTTCTGGATCTGGTAGCGCTTGAACGGGAAGGCCAGGTGGTGGGCGTTATCGAGCACGTAGCGGGCGAACGGGATCGTGAGGTCGAAGTGAAGGCCCAGCTCGGATTCCGCGGAGGTGCCCTCTTCCTGGAGGCGGCGCAGCACGTACACCTCCTTCGAGGTCTCGCCCTTGCGCATCAGTTCCTCGAGGGGCTCCACCGCACGCGTCTCGATGCCGGCGAACCCGTGGAGTTCGAACGTGCGCCGGACGTGGTCGAGCACCTGCTGCTCGACGATCCGACCCGCGGGGGTCCACTCGGGGAATCCGGACAACGTGGTGCGTGCCATGGGCACATCCTCTCAGGAATCGTGGGCTGGCCCGCGCAGGGAGCAGTTACGCGAGGAAGGGGTTGTGTCGGAGTTCCTGCGCCATGGTGGTGCCGGGTCCGTGGCCGGGGAAGAGCATGGCCGCAGGGTCTATCACCTGCTTGAGGGTGCGCAGGGTCCACAGCATTACCTCGTGGTCCCCGCCCGGCAGGTCCGTGCGGCCCACCGAGCCGCGGAAGACCACATCCCCGCACAATACGAGGCCGGTGGTTCCCGCGGGGGCCCCGGCGGCCGAGCTCACCGCGTCCGACCACTCCCCGGCCAGGAAGTACAGCGTGGAGCCCTCTGTGTGGCCGGGGGCGGCGAGGGCGCGAATGCTCACGCCCGGCACCAGTTCGGCTCCGCCTCCTGCGAGCAATGCATCCGGCAGTACCCTCACATCGAGGGGGCGGCGGTACGGCGTGGGGAACGCCTGCCGCATCGTGTTACTCAGCGGACTGGGCGGGCCCACGGGGTCCTCGAGCCGGTAGAGATCAGGTTCGGCCACGTACACGGGGAGGTCGCCCGCCACCTCGGCGGCGTCCCACACGTGGTCCGGATGGCCATGGGTCAGGAGCACCGCGCCGAGTTCGAGTCCGCTCTCCTCGAGTGCCCGGAGGACCGTGGCAGCGATCCCGCCGCCCGGGTCCACCACGACCGCCTGACGGTGCTCCTCGTCCGCAACCACATAGCAGTTCTCGGAAAACACGTCCGTCACGAATCGCTGGAGAATCACGCCCACCAGTCTAGGGCGAGGCCGAGTTCC
>JAAZBW010000393.1 GCA_012513625.1 Actinomycetales bacterium
GGGGCGGCGCAGAGTGGGGGCCGGATCGGGACTCCGCTCAAAGTGCGTCACATCACATGCGCGCGTAACGTCTGCATGCATGGGGCAGAACACCAACTCAGACCACGACCACCACAACGAGGACCGCACTCCGGTTGAGAAGGCGGTGGACGCCACCGCCAACCTGGCTGACAGGGCCACGGACGCGGCAAAGAATGCGGCCGAGAAGATTGCCGATGCCGTCGCCGGAATCACTATCCCGGGCTCGCCCGGAAGTGAGCCACCCTCACTCGAGGAACCCACCGAGCCGCGCCCGCCGTTGCCGCCGAAGCCGGATCAGCAGACCGTCCACCCGGTCTCTCCCACAGGAAAGCCGTCCGGCGCGCCCGGCGATCGTGCGCAGCAGGGCAAGTTCCTCACCACGTCCACCGGCACGCGCCTGCGGGACACAGACCACTCGCTGAAGGCGGGACCGCGGGGCCCGGTGCTGCTCCAGGACAACCACCTACGGGAGAAGATCACCCACTTCGACCACGAACGCATTCCGGAGCGTGTGGTGCACGCCCGCGGCTCCGGTGCGCATGGCGTCTTCCGTTCCTACGGGACAGCGGCGGCGGTGACGCGCGCCGGATTCCTCGCCAAGGACGTCGAGACGCCAGTATTCGTGCGCTTCTCCACCGTGGTGGGCTTCCGCGGCTCGGCGGACACCGTGCGGGATACCCGCGGCTTTGCCACCAAGTTCTACACGGACGAGGGAATCTTTGATCTGGTGGCGAACAACATGCCTGTGTTCTTCATTCAGGACGCCATCAAGTTCCCGGATGTGGTGCACGCCGCCAAGCCGCACCCAGACCGCGAGATCCCGCAGGCCCAGAGTGCGCATGACACGTTCTGGGACTTCGTCTCCCTTCACACGGAGGCGCAGCACCACGTGATGTGGCAGATGTCCGACCGCGGGATCCCACGCTCCTACCGGATGATGGAGGGCTTCGGTGTCCACACCTTCCGCATGATCGCGGCGGACGGCTCCACCACGCTGGTGAAGTTCCACTGGAAGCCCAAGCTCGGCGCCCACTCGCTCGTGTGGGAGGAGGCGCAGTTCATCAACGGCATCGACCCGGACTTCCACCGCCGCGATCTCTACGACGCGATCGAGACCGGTGCCTTCCCCGAGTTCGAGCTCGGCATCCAGGTATTTCCGGATACGGAAGACGAGACGTTCGAGGGCATCGACCTCCTCGACCCCACCAAGCTGGTGCCGGAGGAGCTCGCTCCCGTGCACCCCATCGGCCACCTCACGATCAACGGCAACCCCTCCAACTTCTTCGCTGAGGTGGAGCAGGTGGCGTTCCATCCGGGCCACCTCGTGCCCGGCATCGACGTCACGAACGACCCGCTCCTGCAGGGCCGCCTCTTCTCCTACATCGATACGCAGCTGATCCGGCTCGGGGGGCCCAACTTCAACCAGATCCCGGTCAACCGCAGCCACGCGCCCGTGAATGACATGTTCCGGGACGGCTACCACCAGCACGCCGACCACGCCGGTGTGGCTCCCTACCGCCCCAACAGCCTGGACGGTGGAAACCCGTTCGAGCTCAGCACCGACGACGGCGCCTTCATCGAGGTGCCCACGCCCGTAAACGGCGTCAAGGAGCGCACCAACCCGGTGAGCTTCGAGGACCACTTCACCCAGGCGCGCCTGTTCTGGGCGTCCATGACTCCGGTGGAGCAGGACCACATCGTCCACGCCTACACTTTCGAGCTCGGCAAGTGCTACGAGCAGTCCATTAAGGAACGGCAGCTCATCTGCCTCGCGAACATCGACGCTGGACTCTGCGCGCAGGTGGCCGAGGGCCTCGGCCTGCCCATCCCGGAGCCCACCCGTTCGATCCCCGAGGTGGTCCCCAGCCCCGCGTTGTCCCAGGTGGGGGAACGGTGGCCCCTTGACGGGCGCCTTGTGGGGATCGTGGCGGACGAGGAGAGCGACCTCGCCGCCGTGGAGAGCCTGCGGCACGCCGTGCACGGCGCCGGCATGGTTCCGCTCGTGATTGCCCCCCACGGCGGGGAACTCGTCGGCGATGGCGTCTCTGTACCCGTCTCGCGGACCTACATGACCGCGCGCTCCGTGGAGTTCGATGCCCTCCTCGTGGCTGGTGCGCCTCTCGCCGCACCGGACGCGGATCCGAACCTGGACGCCAAGGCCGGCGACCCGGACGAGATCGCGCCGGTGGACCCTCGGATCACACTGATGCTCACGGAGGTGTTCAGGCACTGCAAGGCGATCGGCACCTGGGGATCGGGCGGAGACCTCCTCGCAGTGGCGGGCATCAACGGGCCCGGAGTGGTGGTGGATGGTGACCCCGCGGAGGTGGGCCGCCAGGTGCTCGCGCTCATGGGGGCGCACCGGGTGTGGGAGCGCTTCCCCGCTGGCACGTGACCAGGAGTCCGGCTGGGGGCGGGCGGTCCCACCTCCCGGCGGCGAACTCGCGGAAGAATGGATGCCATGACTCCGAATCCCGCACTCGCACACATAGTTGGCCTGATCGGCACCTGGAAGGGCCGAGGCAGGGGCATTTACCCCACCATCAGGGACTTCGACTATGTGGACGAGTGGGAGTTCCGGGACATTGGCAAGCCCTTCCTGCTGTTCACCGAACGCACGTGGATCGGGGAGAAC
>JAAZBW010000394.1 GCA_012513625.1 Actinomycetales bacterium
CGCAGACGACTGATCACGGCCGGCACCGTCGCCGCCCTCGCACTGACGCTCGCGGCATGCGGCGGAAACGGCGACGGCGCCGAGACCACTGCAGGGGCCGAGACCGGTGCAACAGCCAGCGGAGGCGAGACCGCCGGTGAGACGGGCGGAGAGGAGGCCGGTGGCGGTGAGGGAACCCTCACCGTGGGAATCAAGTACGACCAGCCGGGCCTCGGACTGCAGCAGGGAGCCGACTTCGCTGGGTTCGACGTGGACGTGGCCCGCTATGTGGCGGACTTCCTCGGGTACGACGAGGTCGAGTTCCTCGAGTCGATCTCCGCGCAGCGCGAGAACATGCTGGAAAACGGTCAGGTGGACATGATCTTCGCCACCTACTCGATCACCGAGAGCCGCGCCGAGCGCGTGGACTTCGCGGGGCCGTACTTCGTGGCCGGGCAGGACCTCCTCGTGCGCGTGGACGAGATGGACATCACGGGCCCCGAAGCCCTTGAGGGCCGCATCCTCTGTTCCGTGGAGGGCTCCACATCCGCGGAGCGTATTCGTGACGACCACCCGGGTGTCGAGCTCTACCCGGCAGCCACCTACTCCGAGTGCGTGGAATTTCTGACCGCAGAGACGGTGGACGCTGTCACGACGGACGACATCATCCTGGCCGGCTTCGCGAACCAGCCCGCCTACGAGGGCCAGCTGAAGGTGGTGGGCAACACCTTCTCCACCGAGAACTACGGCGTGGGCCTCCCCAAGGGTTCCACCGATACCTGTGAGCAGGTCAACGAGGCGATCCTCGACATGATCGACACCGGCGCGTGGGAGGAGGCACTCGCAGCCAACGCGGGTGCGGACTACCAGTACAACACCGAGTCCAACCCCCCCGAGATGTTCCCCTGCGAGTAGCAGAGTCAACCGGTGGGGCCCGCGACGCGGGCCCCACCGCCCTGCTTTGAGGAAATGAGAGCCACGTGGGCGAACTCTTCGCCACCTACAACATCCTGGGGGCGTTCTGGACCACCATCCAGTTGACCCTCTTCTCCGCGATCGGCTCGCTGGTGCTCGGGACGATACTCGCGATCATGCGGGTTTCCCCGGCCGCGAGCCTGCGGGCCGTCGGGACGATCTATGTGGACATCCTGCGGAACACCCCGCTCACCCTCATCATCCTCGGAGCCTCTCTCGGTCTGTGGGGACAACTCGGCGTGGTGCTCGCACAGCCCGGTAGCCCCGGCTTCATCGCCACGAACGGTTTCCGGCTCGCGGTGCTGGGCCTCTCCGTCTACCACGCGGCGTTCGTCTGCGAAGCCATCCGCTCGGGCGTCAATACTGTGCCACTTGGTCAGGCGGAGGCCGCCCGTTCGATCGGTCTCACCTTCGGCCAGTCCATGAGCCACGTGGTCCTCCCGCAGGCGTTCCGCGGGGCGATCGCCCCGCTCGGCAACACCCTGATCGCCCTCACCAAGAACACCACCGTGGCGCAGGCCGCCGGCGTGGTCCAGGCCTCCTCCGTGATGTACACGATGATCGAGTTCCGGCCGGATCTGATGGTCGAGATCTTCCTCATTATTGCCCTCGGCTTCGTGGCCATCGTGCTCCCCCTCGGGATGCTCTCCACCTGGGCCTCTCGCCGACTGAAGGTGGTCCGATGAACACCCAGGTGCTCTTTGACGCCCCCGGTCCAAAGACCCGACGGCGCATCCTCCTGTTCAACGTGGTGGGAAC
>JAAZBW010000395.1 GCA_012513625.1 Actinomycetales bacterium
GCCGCCGATCGAGAATGCCTCGTCCGCGAGGGAGGCGTGGAAGGCGTCCCGGTCCACATCCGCGTAGACCGCCACGCTCCCGATACCGAGTTCGCGGCACGTGCGGATGATCCGGACGGCGATCTCGCCGCGGTTCGCGATCAGGACCTTCGTGACCGATCCGCCCACCGCTCCTCCTTCCGCCCCCCGGAGTCCGGCGGGGTGCCGTTCAGTCACGGCTCCTAGTTCGTCAGCTTCCTACAGTATTGCCGCAGGGCCTCCGGCGCGGTTGGTGGAACCGCCCACGGCCTCCGGAGCGCCGTTGGTGCAGGCCCACAAAAGGCCCCGTTCGTGTCAGTGGGTGGACCAGAGTTCGTGGATCATGACGTCCCGTCGGGAGAGCAGCTCGCGTAGTACGGGCAGGGACAGTCCCACCACGCCGTGGTGGTCTCCCTCGATCCGGGTCACATAGGGACCGCCGTAGCCGTCCACCGTGAATGCGCCCGCCACGCGGAGGGGCTCGGTGGTGGCGAGGTAGGCGTCGATTTCGGCTTCGGAGAGGTTCGCGAAGTGCACGCGCGTGGAGGAGGTGGCGCCCTCGGCCACCACCTTGCGGCCGCGGCCGCGCAGGTCCATCAGCCAGTGGCCGGTGTGGAGCACGCCGGTGCGGCCGCGCATCTGCAGCCATCGCTCGCGCGCCTGGCTCGCGTTGGCGGGCTTGCCCATGATGGCGCCGTCCAGTTCCAGCATGGAGTCGCAGCCGAGTACGAAGTCGGGCAGGTCCGACGACGACGGGGGCCGGGTTGCGTCGTCACCCTCACCGGTGCCGGGGTTCCCCGACGACGGAGGGTGCGCTGCGTCGTCGATGTCGCCGTGACGGGCGGCCTCCTCTGCGGCGGAGAGGGGAGTGGCGGCATCGTGCTCGTCGAGGAGGGTGAGGGCCACGTCCTCGGCCTTGGCCCGGGCGAGGATGATCACCTGCTCCTCGGCGTCGAGGCTGTGCTCGGAGGTGATGGTGGCGGCGGAGAGGACGGCGTCCTCGTCAATGTTGGAGACGCGCGTCTCCGCCTCGATTCCGGCCATCTGGAGCGTTGAGAGGCGCGCGGGAGAGGCGGAGGCGAGGACGATTCGGAGCGGGGCTGTGTGATCGGGCACACAGCGATGCTACTGGTGGTGCGATGCAGACGCGTCCGGGGCGCGCTGGGGCGAGGCTGCGGCCCACGGGACGGGCTCGTGGCGGTGGCCCAGCCACACGCGGAAGAGGAAGGCGACCAACAGGGAAGCGAAGAGCATCTCGCCGCCGTCCTCGATGAGGCCGAAGGGGTCTCCTGCTGCGTATACGTCAGTGATCATGCTGTGCACGGCGTCGAGCACCACGCCGCAGAACATAATGAGGGCGGAATTCACCACCACGGGGAGCACCCAGGGCCGCTCTGCGCGGTGTGCGACCTTGAGCGCTACCACCACGAAGGGGAGAGTGACGGCTGCGGCGATCGCCATGACGAGGAGTTCACCCGTGTCCTGCGGGCGCATTCCGAAGAACACGGGGAGATTGAACTGCTCGACGAGGACAGCGCCGTACCTCTCGTGGATCTCAAGAGAGTCTGTGGCGAAC
>JAAZBW010000396.1 GCA_012513625.1 Actinomycetales bacterium
GCGCAACCAACGAGAGCGAGCACGTGGCGAAGGCCGCGCTGGGGGTGGGATCGGCCGAGGCTGAGCGCCGCTCTCTCACCTCCGAGGAGTTGCGGGAGATCCTGCGTTCGGAGATTGGCGAGCGCACCGCGGCGGCCGCTGAGTATGAGGCGCACGGGCGGCAGGACGTGGCCGAGCGCCTCCATGGCGAGGTGGCGGTCCTCACCCGGTACGTCTGACGCTGCTCGTCCGCCCAATGTGGAGCGTGCCTTCCGCGCACGTACTGCTCGAACCGCTGCACGGGCCGGCAGGGTTCACCCGATCGGACACAGCACTCCGACCGAACTGGCGATGTGGCAGCCCCGCTGGTTCCCGGCTACGCGGGGCGCCACTCGCGGGAGTCGTTGTCCAGGGTCCACCGGCGCGGGAAGCCGGATCCCTCGGGCTGGCCCGTCAACCAGTAGGTGGCGTCCGGTGACCACCCTGCGAGGACGGACGCGACGCCGTCGTCCACGGAACCGGCGAGTCCCGCCGTCGTGAGGTAACCCCACACCGACACGTGCACCGCGTCCACCTCCCCGGCCACGGACGCCCAGTCCGGCTGCACCCACGCCACATCGCCGCGGCCGGTGGTGCGGAACCAGTCGTGGCGGCGGGAGGCGGTCACGGGGAGCGGGTGGCGGCGGCAGAGATCCGCCCACGCCTCAGGGCCGTCGATCTCCAGCACCCGCGCCCCGGCCGGGACACTTACCGCCTCGACAGACGCCTCCTCCCAGCCGCCGAAGTCCTCCACGAACGAGAGCCCCACCGGCCCACGATCCGGCAGGAGGCGGGTGGTGGAGGCCAGCGCAACGGGCGGCGTCGACCACCACACCCCGCTCCATCGGGCCGCGGGATCCGTGGGACGCTCGCGTGCGGCCCGCGCCTCCTCGGCCTCCGCCTCCGCACGCCACACGGCGAGCGCGGCAGCCGCATCCCGGGTGGGACGGAACGGGTGGCCCTCCTCCCACCAGGAGACGAGGTGCTGGGAGGTCCGCTCGATGGGTTCGGCCCACCACACCGCCTCCGGGGTCTCGACGACGACGCCCGCCACCCGCTCGAGGGCCGCACTCACGGCCGGGTGCGCCGCCAGGAGGTCCTCGCCGTCCGGTTCCTGCCAGTAGCGGGCCATCGAGACAGCCAGGTCGAGGGCGTGCAGCAGCGCCGCTTCGCTCGGCGCGCCGAGTGTCACCTGGTCGAGTGCGGCCGCGACGTCCTCCGGAGCGACCGTTGGCGGCTCGCCCGGATCTTCACCGAACACGAACCTGGACCGGGACGTCCCGGCCCCGGGATCCAGCTCGTAGGCGGCGCTGTAGGTGGCAGCGCGCACCTCCTCATCGAGGTGCATCATGAGCTCGAGGCACAGCCGCCGCCCGCGCGGCCCGCTGAGTAGCCGCCCTCCTTCCATGACCGCCCCCTCTCCCCCAGAACGTGCCGGACGCTTCCTACTTCTTGGGAATCGTAATCACGTGCGGCTGGGCCACGGCCTTGAGGCCGGAGGTGCCGAACTCGAGCCCATACCCGGACGCCTTCGACCCTCCGAACGGCACGCGCGGGTCCACGGCACCGTGGCCGTTGATCCACGTGGTGCCGGCCTCGATCTTCTTCGCCACCTCCACGGCCTCGTCCACATCGTTGCCCCACACGGACGAACCGAGGCCCACGTCCAGACCGTTCGCCCACTCGATGGCCTGGTCGAGGTCCGAGTACTTGATGATCGGCAGGGCCGGCCCGAACTGCTCTTCCGCCACCAGGGGGTTCTCGTTGTCCACGTCCGCCACGATCGTGGTGGGGTAGAAGAAACCGGGCCGGTCCTCGTCCGGGTTCCCTCCGAGTGCGATGCGCGCGCCGGAGTCCCGGGCGGCGTCCACGAGGCGCTTCACCACCTCGTACTGCGCGCGGTTCTGCAACGGCCCGAGCACGTTCTGCTCATCCAGTCCGTTGCCCATCGGCATCTGCTCCGCCACGGCCACGAGCGCGTCCACCATCTCCTCGTACATGTCCTCGTGCACGTAGAGGCGCTTCAGGGCTGCGCAGGTCTGGCCGGTGTTGATGAACGCACCCCAGAACACGTCTTCCGCGATCGCCGCGGGGTCGGTGCCCGGCAGCACAATCCCCGCGTCGTTGCCGCCCAGTTCGAGCGTGAGCCGCGTGATCGTGTCCGCGGCGTCCCGCGCCACGATCCGGCCCACCTCGGTGGAGCCGGTGAACATGACCTTGCCGATCTTCGGGTGGCCGGAGATGGCCGCGCCCACGCGGGCGCTCGCCGGCACCACGTTCAGAACGCCCTCCGGGAGGACCTGGTTCATCACGGCCGCGAGCGCGAGGACCGAGAGGGTGGTGGAGCTCGCCGGCTTCGCCACCACGGTGTTGCCCATCCGTAGCGCGGCCGCCCACTGCCAGATCGAGATCATCATGGGCCAGTTCCACGGGCTGATGGCTCCCACGATCCCGATCGGGTCCCAGTGCATCTCGGAACGGAAGTTCTCGTCCTCCATCACCACCTCGGGGTCGATCTCGAATGCGGCGTGCGCGCGCAACCATCCCACGCAGGCACCCACCTCGAAGCGGGCGTTCGGGCCGTTGAGGGGCTTGCCCTGCTCGCGGGAGAGCAGCACGGCGAGAGGTTCCGCCGCCTCCTCGATCGCATCTGCGGCGCGGCTCAGGAAGTCGCTGCGCTCCTCGTGCGAGAGCGCGGCCCAGCTCTTCTGGACCGCCTCGGCAAGGTCCACGGCGGCCTCGAGGTCCTCCGCGGTGGCCTGGGGCGCGAGTCCCACCAGCTCCTCGGTGGCCGGGTCGAACACCTCGCGGCCGCCCTCGGCGGGCTGGATCGCCGCGAGCAGGTCATCAACGGACGTGAAGGCCATGGGAAAACTCCTCATTGAGTGGGCGGATGCGGCACTGCTGCCGCCTACCTCCCACGATACGCACGGAACCTCGGCGCCGTCAGGCCCCTACCGCGCCACAGGGACGAAACCCCCGCGCCCCCGGACCCGACGGCGGAACGCACCCTCCGTCGTCGTCCCGCCTCCCGGCCCGGCTACCGCTCCACGGCGCGCAGCGTGCCCTTCGCGCCCCTCTCCGCGTCGCTCATGATGTGGGAGACGAACGGGTAGTGGCCGGCTTCCGGCAGTTCCAGTTCCACGAATCCGCCCTGGGCGGGCAGCAGTCCGAGCGCCTGCGCGCCGCCACCGCTCCCCACGCCGTCGGA